>JBBSSV010000026.1:0-13338 GCA_038241705.1 Burkholderiales bacterium
GCAATCGCAAAGATGTTGGCGTCGAAGATGATGTCTTCCGGCGGAAAACCGATCTGTTCGGTCAGCAGCTTGTAAGCGCGCGCGCAAATCTCGACCTTACGTGCGCAGGTATCGGCCTGACCAGTTTCGTCGAAGGCCATGACGATCACGGCCGCGCCATAGCGCTTGCACAGCGTCGCCTGGCGCAGGAATTCCTCTTCTCCCTCTTTCATCGAAATCGAGTTGACGATGGCCTTGCCCTGAATGCATTTCAGCCCGGCTTCGATCACCGACCACTTGGACGAGTCGACCATGATCGGCACTCGCGAAATATCGGGTTCGGAACCGATCAGGTTCAGAAAGCGGGTCATGGCCGCTTCCGAGTCCAGCATACCCTCGTCCATGTTGATGTCGATGACCTGGGCGCCGTTTTCCACCTGTTGACGCGCCACCGACAGAGCATCGTCGTATTGCTCGTTCAGGATCATGCGGGCAAAGGCCTTGGAGCCGGTGACGTTGGTGCGCTCCCCCACGTTCACGAAGAGCGAATTGTCATCGATGATGAAGGGTTCCAGCCCGGAGAGCTTGAGCGTCTGCTCGACGACCCGCACTGGGCGCGGGGGCAGGCCTTCGATGGCTTCGGCAATCGCGGTGATGTGTTCGGGCGTGGTACCACAGCAGCCGCCGGCAATGTTGACGAAACCGCTCTCGGCAAAGTCCTTCATCAAAGAAGAAGTCACGTCGGGCGTTTCGTCAAAGCCGGTATCCGACATCGGATTGGGCAAGCCGGCGTTGGGATAGATGCAGACGAAGGTGTCGGCGATTTTGGACAGTTCTTCGGCGTAGGGTCGCATTAAGGCCGCACCCAGGGCGCAGTTCAGACCCACGGTCAGCGGCTTGGCGTGGCGAATCGAGTGCCAGAAGGCCGGCACAGTCTGGCCAGAAAGAATCCGCCCCGACGCGTCAGTCACGGTGCCGGAAATCATTAGCGGCAGGCGCGGCTTGCCGGCTCCGGCCCCTTCGGCAAAGAATTGGTCGATGGCAAACAGGGCCGCCTTGCAGTTCAGGGTGTCGAAGACGGTTTCCACCAGCAGCACATCGACCCCGCCTTCCACCAGCGCCTGGGTTTGTTCGGTGTAGGAGACCACCAGTTGATCGAAGGTGACGTTGCGCGCAGCTGGATCGTTGACGTCGGGCGAGATCGAAGCCGTCTTGGGCGTGGGGCCCAAAGCGCCGACCACGAAACGCGGATGCTCGGGCGTGTTGTAGCGGTCACAGACGGCGCGCGCCAGTTGGGCGGCAGCGACGTTCATCTCATATGCCAGATGCGCCATACTGTAGTCGTCCTGCGCCACGGTGGTCGCCCCAAAGGTGTTGGTGGCGATCAGGTCAGCTCCGGCAGCGAGATACTCCTCGTGAATCTTACTGATGACGTGCGGCTGTGTCAGGTTCAGCAACTCGTTGTTGCCCTTGACGAACAATTCCTTGCCCGGCACCACGAAGTCGGCAAAGCGTTCGCCCCGGAAGTCTTCTTCGCTCAGCTTGGTTTGCTGGATCATGGTGCCCATGGCGCCATCCAGGATCAGGATGCGCTGCGCCATCAGGTCGCGCAACAGGAGTTCGGTCGGAGAAAGGGTGTCGCGTTGCATGTCAGACTCGCCCGGCAAAGGGCGCCATTGGTGAAGGACTCAGGCGCCGGCTTGCGCGCAGGGCGTCAGGATTCGCTTCAGGCATAAATGAAAAAACCCGGCCTGCAAAAGGGCCGGGCTTACTGGAGCGGCCGCTTTAGCAGTATTTGGTAGTGGGACAAAACCCTGGCGCCCGCAAGCTGGTTTGACTGGAGCAATCAAATCGGCGCAAGCAAAAATTATACGTGATCGCCGCCACCGACGAAAGCCGTGCCACCTGCCGGATGGGGTTCATCTAGGCGCAGAGTCAGGCATTTGGCCGCGCCGCCGGCCTTCATAAATTCCAACATGGGGGTCTGGTGCACGCTAAAGCCACAGGCTTCCAGCGTTGTGACCAACTCAGTCGAGGCATGGTTCAGGAAAACGTGCTGGCCGCAGTTGACGGCGTTGCAGGCAAAGTGGCGGGCATCGGCTTCGGACACCGCGATGCGGTAGGACTGCGGTACACGCTCGGCAATCATGGCTTGGGACGCGTCATCAAAGGCAGCCGGGTAATACAGCAGATAGCCGCCTTGTAGCGGACAAAAGCAGGTGTCCAGGTGATAGAACAAGGGATTGACCAGCTTCAGTGGCTGGACCTCGATCTCCAGCCACTGAAGCAGCCAGGGCAGGCAGGCAATGTCGGAGCGATGGCCATGGCCCAGCCAGAGCAGCGGCAAGCGCCGGTCCAGCAGCGCATCACCCGCGCCTTCGAACACCATCTTGGGCGGCAAGGTGCGTACCTGATAGCCCTGTTCGGCAAACCAGGCCGCAAAGTGCGGTTCTTCCAGCTGACGTTGGGGATAATGAAAACGCGATAGGATAAAGGTCTTGCCCAGCACCAGTCCGGCATTGGCGGTAAATACCATGTCCGGCACACCCGGCGCGGCCTGTAGGCGCTCTACCGTGGCTACGGCCGCCAGCTGGTCGACCAACGCCTGCCACTGTCGGGCCGCGACTGGATTGTAGCCGTATGCGACCTGCCCTTCCATCCAGGGATTGATGACGTACGCCACTTCAAAGTGATCGGGAGCGCACATCAGAAAACGTCCTTTCTTGCCTGTTCCTTGCATTGCCATCCTTTATAACCAACCTGCCCGATATGTCAGCATCGCGGGCGCTGCACGCTGCAGGGGGTGCGCCACAAATCCTTGGCTTCTGGCCTACACTCTGGCGCTGTCTTAACAATCCAACCTACAGGAGTCATGGATGACCACCTTGCCCGACACCCCTTTTTACCGTTTAGCCCAGCGCTGCCTGCCCGAGTGGCAAGCCTATTGCCAGCATGACTTCGTGCGCCAGCTCGGTGCCGGCACCCTGCCGGCCGAGGCCTTTCGTTTCTATCTGCGTCAAGACTACCTGTTCCTGGTGCACTTTGCCCGCGCCTGGGGACTGGCTGTCTACAAAAGCCGCAACATGACCGAACTGCGCCAAGGCATGGACAGCCTGAAGGCAATTGTCGATATCGAAATGGACCTGCACATCGACTACTGCGCCAAATGGGGTATCCCCAAGGACGAGTTGGAAAACCTGCCCGAAGCGCGCGAGACCATGGCATACACCCGCTATGTACTCGACGCCGGCAACCGCGGCGACCTGCTGGACCTGCACGTGGCATTGGCACCTTGCCTGGTGGGCTATGCCGACATCGGTTCCTGGCTGATCGAGCAACCGTTTACCGTGCGTGACGACAGCAATCCGTATGCCCCCTGGATCAACATGTACGTCAGCCCCGAATTCCAGGCGGCGGCCCAAGCCGAACGCGACTGGCTGGACCAGCACCTGAGCGGCCTGCCGGCCGCGCGCCTGGACGATCTGGCAGCGACCTTCAGTGACGCCAGCCGCCTGGAAGCCGATTTCTGGCAAATGGGACTGAACGCCGTCAAGGCCGCAGGCTGAATTTATAGCTAGCTCAAGGGCTTAGTCTGCAACCGTGCAGCAAGATCCTGGGGAGTGGGACGCTTCAGTCCGCGCTGCCGCCTCTGCACGTCGGCAGCGCCTGTGCGACACCGGCTGGCCGAGGCATCAGGCGATCGGATCGAACTGCTTTCCTGCCAGGGGAAATCCCTGCAGAAAGTTAGTGGAGTTCAGGCGCTTGCCACCGGGCTTTTGCAGGGTGGTCAGTCGCAGGGCACCGCTGCCGCAGGCTACCCAGACGCCAACTTCGGCTTCGGCAGCGACGATCTGACCCGGCTGGGCAGAGACGGCCGCCGGTGCCAGCTCGGCATCCCAAATCTTGATGGTCACACCGTCGAGCACAGCAAAGGCGCCAGGGAAGGGATCGAAGGCACGGATTTTGCGCAACAGCACTTCTGCCGGCTCGCGAAAATCCAGACGGGCTTCTTCCCGACTGATTTTGGCGGCGTAAGTCACGCCAGCCTGCGGTTGCGGCACCGCTGTTAGCGTACCTTGCGGCAGGGCTTGCAGGGTTTCAACAATCATTTTCGCGCCTAACTCGGCCAGCTTGTCATGCAGGCTGGCACTGGTGTCGTCGGGCTTGATTGCCAGCCCCTGCATCTGCAAGGTTGGTCCGGTATCCAGACCTTCATCCATCTGCATGATCGCAATTCCGGTTTCGCTGTCGCCGGCTTCGATGGCGCGATGAATCGGCGCCGCGCCGCGCCAGCGTGGCAGCAGCGACGCATGAATGTTCAGGCAGCCATGCGGCGTCATCTCCAGCACCCAGGCTGGCAAGATCAGACCGTAGGCTGCCACCACCATGACGTCATGGGGTGTGGCCTGGAGCTGGGCCTGTGCTGCCCGGGCTTTATCGGCATAGCGTCCGTCCAGACGCAACGAAGTCGGTTGCGCCACCGGCATGTCGTGGGCCAGAGCAAACTGCTTGACCGGCGACGCCTGCAACTGCATGCCGCGTCCCGCCGGACGATCAGGTTGGGTTAAAACCAGCACCACCTCGAAGCCAGCGGCATGGATGGCATCCAGCGCGCGCGCAGCAAACTCGGGCGTGCCGGCAAAAATGATTTTCATTGGCAAATACCAGGTGGAGGAATAAACAGCACGGGCCGGCTCCGTATAGCGGAGCCGGCCCGTCGCGTCATGAAAAGTCGAAAGGCGTGCTGGCTGGACTTAGCGCACGGCGGCAGGTTCGCGCTGTTCGCGCCGCGCTTCGCGCTCTTCCTTTTGTAGCCTGGACTTGATGCGGTTGCGCTTCAGGGGCGAGAGGTACTCCACGAAGACCATGCCTTGCAAGTGATCGATCTCATGCTGGATACAGACTGCCAGCAAGCCATCAGCTTCCAGTTCGAAGGTCGCACCTGTCACATCCTGGGCCCGCACCTTTACGCGCTCAGGCCGCTCGACCCCATCATAGATACCGGGCACTGACAGGCAGCCTTCGTCATACACTTGCTTTTCCGGGCTGGCCCAAAGGATTTCAGGATTGATGAAGACCCGCAGATCGCTGTGGGTTTCCGAGATATCGATCACGACGACGCGCTCATGCACATCCACCTGGGTCGCGGCTAGGCCAACGCCGGGCGCGTCATACATGACGGCAGCCATGTCTTCAGTCAGTTTACGCAGGCGCTCATCGAAGGTCGTGACCGGTTTGGCCACCTTGCGCAGGCGTGGATCGGGATAGCGGAGGATAGAAAGTAGGGGCATAAGGCGTTTATTAACGACAAAATCAACAGGCTTACTATTCAGACGGGGCTTTTCGAGACAGGTTCAATGCTTGCCAGTTCAACCATTTGCGGGCAAAATCGCTAACAGATTGTGCTTTGAGGCAACATTTTGCGGCGTGCGTCCAAGGTCCGTGCGCTGGGTCAGGAGCGGCATCCTCTGCTGCATGCCCAGAGCGGGTACGGTCATCTGACCGTCGCATATTCCCTTGCCTGCCGTAGTCAGCGCTGATGCCTACAGGCAGGCAAGCTTGCTTTTGCCTCATCCTTGTACTGGATATACCATGAAAAAGTTTAGCACAGCTGCCCTGCTCATCACGTCGATGCTGACGGCGACGGCGACTGCGTTTGCCGAGACCGCTTCACAAACCGCGCCCCAGGCACGCTGCGCCTTGCGCGCTGACGCCCCAGACCAGCATCAGGTGCAGCGCGGCGACACGCTATGGGGTATTTCGGGGCGCTTTTTGGCCAATCCCTGGTGTTGGCCGCAGGTGTGGGGCCACAACAAGACGCAGATTCGCGATCCGCACTGGATTTATCCCGGCCAGATCATCTATCTGGATCGCAGCACTGGCCGCCTGCATCTGGGCACGCCGCATGGCAGCCATGATCTATCGACTGTGCGCCTGTCGCCGCGCACCCGTGTTGAAGACTTGGACGCCGAAGCCATTCCCACCATTCCGGCACGCGCCATCGAACCTTTCCTGCTACAGCCGCTGGTGGTCGAGGCCAATGGTCTAGATGACGCCCCGCGTATCGTCGCCACCCAGGAAGGGCGGGTTTTTCTGGGTAAGGGTGACAAGGCCTATGTCCGTGGCCCTCTTGCAACAGCCACCGCCTTTCAAGTGTACCGACCTGGGGTGCCACTAATCGATCCGCTCACCAAGGAAGTACTGGGCCATGAAGCGGCCTTTTTAGGCACGGTACGGCTGGATCGAGCCGCAACCGCACCAGACGAAGCCCACCGCTTCATCGTCGAAAATTCCCGCGAGGAAATGGGCGTGGGCGACCGCCTGCTGGCTCTGCCGCCGACGCCCGCGACCAATTTCCAGCCACATGCGCCGGCCACGCCCGTGGCGGCGCATGTGATGTCGATCTATGGCGGCGTCTCCCAGGCTGGACAGAACCAGGTCATCACCATCAATCGCGGCCGCCGGGACGGGCTCGAGCCGGGCAGCGTGCTGGAGTTGGTGCGCAGCGGCCAGATAATCGCCGACCGCACTGACAAGAATGCGCCGGTCAAGCTGCCGGACGAGTGCTATGGCACGCTGCTAGTCTTTCGCAGCTTCGAACGCCTGTCCTACGCGTTGATAATGCAGGTCACCGATGCCGTGTATATTGGCGACCTTGCCCAATCTCCGGAATAAGCATGCCTCTCTCCGATGACCACGGCCTGGCTGACTGGATCCGGCTGGAACAGACGCGTGGCGTAGGTGCCGAAACCGGGCGCCGACTGCTGGGGGCCTTTGGCCTGCCCGACAATATATTTGCAGCCACGTATTCAGCACTGGCCAAGGTGGTGCCGGACAAGGTGGTGCGCGCGCTCCTGGCCGACCCTGACAACGCCACCCAGGACCTGATCGCCCGCACCCTGGAATGGGCGAAACAACCTGGTAACCATGTTTTGACACTGGCGGATGCCGACTATCCCGCCTCCCTGCTGAACATTTCCGACCCGCCTCTGATGCTGTATCTCAAGGGCAGGCTGGAATTGCTCACCGCGCCGGCGCTGGCTATCGTCGGCAGTCGCAATGCCACCGCGCAGGGCATGGCCAATGCAGAACGTTTTGCCGACATTCTGAGTCAAGCTGGCTTGACGATTGTATCCGGCATGGCGCTGGGGGTCGACACTGCCGCTCATCAAGGCGGCTTGCGGAACCGCCCTGCTAGCGCCTGTGGCTCCACTCTAGCGGTCATCGGCACCGGCGCCGACATCGTCTATCCGGCACGTAACCGTGCCCTGGCACACCAGATCGCCGAGGGAGGTTGCCTGATCAGCGAACATGCCCTGGGCACGCCCGCCATTGCCTCGAACTTTCCACGTCGCAACCGCATCATCAGTGGCTTGGCACGCGGCGTGCTGGTAGTCGAAGCCGCCGCGCAGTCAGGCTCTTTGATCACAGCGCGCATGGCGCTGGAGCAGGGGCGTGAGGTTTTTGCCATCCCGGGCTCGATCCATTCACCCCTGTCCAAGGGTTGCCATCAGTTGATCAAGCAGGGTGCCAAGCTGGTCGAATCGGCCCAGGACATCCTGGAAGAAATTGGCTATATTGGTTCCGCGCAACGGGTTATAGCTTTAGATACCCAGCCCGATTCAGCCCCTCCCGCCAAAGGGCCTGATGCAGCATCTGCCGCCAATCCTCAGTACGAGCATCTGTTAAATGCGTTAGGATTCGACCCGGTCACACCCGACAGTCTGGCCGAACGTACCGGCCTGGAACCCTCCACCTTGGCAGCACAATTGCTGGTGCTGGAACTGGAAGGACAGGTCGAAATGCTGCCCGGCGGCAGCTACCGTCGTCTGCTTTAAAGACCGTCCAACCGGGTCGCGACCACGAGTCTGACGCGCTTCTTGCGCCGATCCGCCACTTTTAACGGTACAGTAAAGATCATGTTTGACGTTCTCGTTTATCTCTATGAAACCTACTATCGCCCGGATGCCTGCCCCACCGGCGATGCCCTGGCGCGCAAGCTATCAGCGGTAGGCTTCGACGAAGAAGAAATCACCCAGGCGCTAGGCTGGCTGACTGACTTGAAGGAAACCACCGGCAAACTGGATCAGGACACCGAACACGTCGCCCCGCTGTCGACAGGTTTTCGTATCTATCCCGAAGCGGAACAGAAGATACTGGGCACAGCCGCCATCGGCTTCATCCATTTCCTAGAGTCGGCCAAGATGTTGACCTCGGCTCAGCGCGAAGTCGTGATCGACCGCGCCCTGGCCGCCTGCGAACGAGAAATCTCGCTCGACAAGCTGAAGGTCATCGTGCTGATGGTGATGTGGACCCAGGGCAAGGAGCCCGATGCCCTGATGTTCGACGAGCTCTTCCTAGACGAGGATGCCGACAGTTCGCCGACTATTCATTAGGCTGCAGACGGTCCTCAACGCCGCTGATCCTGGCTGGGTGCATGACAGGCCGCTGAACTTTTCGCCCCGAACCTTGCCTTCATTGACATGACCGGTTGGCGGCCGCCAAGCCCGAAAAGGTGCCCTCAACTTGCTGGTTTGTCATGGGGCCGCTTGCTGCAGGCGCGCCAAGGCGCTTATCATGGCCCGCACAGGGTCGGGTCGTGTTGCTTGTTAGCCCCTGCTGCGCAGCCCATCCCTTGTGTCAACCGTTTAACTCGAGATTCCATTTATGAGCAAGACCCTCATCATCGCCGAGAAGCCCTCCGTGGCCAACGATATCGCCAAGGCGCTCGGCGGCTTCACCAAGCACGATGAGTACTTTGAATCGGACGACTACGTGCTGTCGTCGGCGGTCGGCCATCTGGTGGAAATCGCAGTGCCGGAAGAATATGACGTCAAGCGCGGCAAGTGGTCCTTCAACCATCTACCGGTGATTCCGCCGCACTTCGATCTGAACCCTATCGCCAAGACCGAGTCGCGTCTGAAAGTGCTGAACAAGCTGATCAAGCGCAAGGATGTCGACGCCCTGATCAATGCCTGCGACGCCGGGCGCGAGGGTGAACTCATCTTTCGTCTGATTGCGCAGTACGCTAAGGCCAAACAGCCCATCAAGCGTCTGTGGCTGCAGTCGATGACACCCAACGCCATCCGCGAAGGCTTCGGACGTCTGCGCGAGGACGCCGACATGATGCCCCTGGCTGACGCCGCGCGCTGCCGCAGCGAGGCTGACTGGCTGATTGGCATCAACGGCACCCGTGCCATGACCGCCTTCAACTCCAAGGAAGGCGGGTTCTACCTGACTACCGTCGGCCGGGTGCAAACGCCAACGCTGTCGATCGTGGTCAGTCGCGAAGAAAAAATCAAAGGCTTCGTCAGCCGTGACTACTGGGAAGTGCGGGCCGAATTTGCCGCTGCCGCTGGCAACTATCCCGGGCGCTGGCTGGATACCGTCTTCAAGAAGGACGACAACGATCCCGAACGCCGGGCCGAACGCATCTGGAACCAAGCCGACGCCGACGCCATCGTTGCCGCCTGCAAAGGTCAGACCGGCACCGTCACCGAAGAATCCAAGCCGACCACATCGATGGCTGCTGGCCTATTCGACCTGACCAGCCTGCAGCGCGAGGCCAACGCTCGCTTCGGCTTTTCAGCCAAAAATACGCTCGGCCTGGCACAGGCGCTGTATGAGAAGCACAAGGTCCTGACTTATCCGCGCACCGATTCGCGCCATCTGCCCGAAGACTATCTGCCCAGCGTGAAAGAGACATTGCAGACGCTGTCAGAAAACAACAATTACCAAAGCTTTGCCGCCCAGATCCTGAACAAGAACTGGGTCAAGCCCAACAAGCGCATCTTTGACAACAGCAAGATCAGCGACCACTTTGCGATCATTCCAACGGCCCAGGCGCCCAAAAATCTGTCCGAGCCAGAACAGAAACTCTACGACCTGGTCAGCCGGCGCTTCATGGCGATCTTTTTTCCGGCGGCCGAATTTCAGGTCACGACCCGCTTTACCGACGTCGCTGGCCACAAGTTCAAGACCGAAGGCCGGGTGCTGACCAACCCAGGCTGGATGGCGGTCTACGGCAAGAACGTGCTCGACGACAAGGACCCAGACAGCGGCAACTTGGTGGCCGTGACCCAGGGCGAGCAGGTGCGCACCGATGAAGTCGATGCCCATGCGCTGGCGACTAAGCCGCCCGCACGCTATTCTGAAGCCACGCTGCTGTCGGCCATGGAAGGTGCCGGCAAGCTGCTGAGCGACGACGAGTTGCGCGGTGCGATGGCCGGCAAGGGCTTGGGTACGCCGGCAACGCGTGCGGCCACCATCGAGGGTTTGCTGAGCGAAAAATACCTGATACGCGAAGGACGCGAGCTGATACCCACGGCCAAGGCTTTCCAACTGATGACCTTGCTACGCGGCCTAGGCGTGCATGAACTGATCGCGCCCGAATTGACCGGCGAATGGGAATACAAGCTGGCCCAGATGGAACGCGGCAACATCAGCCGCGAAGCCTTCATGCACGAAATCGCCCAGATGACCGACACCATCGTCATGCGGGCCAAGGAATACGACAGCGACACCATTCCCGGCAACTACGCCACACTGAAAACGCCCTGCCCCAATTGCGCCAGCGTAGTCAAAGAAAATTACCGACGCTTCGCCTGCACCCAATGCGAGTTTTCGATGTCGAAAACGCCAGGCAGCCGCCAGTTTGAAGTCGAAGAAGTCGAGGAACTGCTGACCAATCGCACCATTGGTCCGCTGCAGGGCTTTCGTTCGAAGATGGGCCGACCATTTGCCGCCATCCTCAAGATCAGCCGCGACGAAGAGCACAACAACTACAAGCTCGAATTCGACTTTGGCCAGAACGACGACACCGATGGCGAACCCGTCGACTTCAGCGACAAGACGCCCCTGGGCCCTTGCCCGAAGTGCAGCAGTAACGTGTACGAACTGGGCCTGGCCTATGTCTGCGAAAAAACTGCGGCCAAGCCTAAGGCCTGCGACTTCCGCAGTGGCCGCATCATCCTTCAACAAGAAGTCCTGCCCGAACAGATGGCAAAGCTGCTGAACGAAGGCAAGACCGATCTGCTGCCCGGCTTCGTCTCGCAGCGCACGCGCCGCCCGTTCAAGGCCTACCTGGTGCGCGGTAAGGACGGCAAGGTCAGTTTCGAATTTGAAGCGCGCAAGGTCAAAGATCCGGCTAAAGCCAAGACAGCAGCTGCCAAAAAAGCGCAGGACGGCGACGCAACGGAAGGCAGTGTGCCGGCCAAGAAAACGGCAGCCAAGAAGACGGCCGCTAAAAAGACGGCAGCTAAGAAAGCTGCTGCCAAAAAAACGGCCGCCAAGAAAGCCGCCAGCAAAACCGCCGCCAAGAGCGCTGCCGTGAAAAAAACCAGCTAAACGCCTAAGCGTTGACATATGAAAAGGCCTCCGAGCTGTAGCAGCTGGAGGCCTTTTTTACGTCTTCAAACAGTTTTTCAGCATATCTTTGACGTATGGCGTGGACTTGCTCAACACCTACTCTTGGTGCTGGTCCAGCTGTTGTGGTGCGGCAAAGGCGCAGGAAGCGCTAAGCGCGAAGGTCAGCAAGGACAGCTTGAGGGGGTAGGCAAACATGGCAGGTTCCTTGAGGGCAGTATGATGGATCCATCATACTGCTGTCGTATTTTTTGGGTGCTCACTTCCCAATACAGAACCGACTGAAGATCACTCCCAGCAAATCATCCGACGAAAACGCCCCCGTGATGCTGTTGAGCCGGTCCTGGGCCAGGCGTAGTTCTTCGGCAAACAGGTCCAGCGCTTGATCGTTTTGCGCAGCCAGTTCGCTAGCTTGGTTTAGGTGGATCTGGGCTTGCTTCAGGGCGATCAGATGGCGTTCGCGGGCCAGGTAGAGCGATTCGCCGGTTTGCTGCCAACCGCCCAGGCGCAGGATTTCTTCGCGCAACAGGTCCATGCCGGTACCTTCGGCAGCCGAGAGATAGATGTGAGTGGTATCGGGCAGAGCATCAAGTGCTGGCTTGTGGCCAGAGATATCAATTTTGTTCCAGATGCGGATGACGGGCACCTTGTCCGGCAGGCGATTGGCGATTTCTTCGTCACCCAGAGTCGGGCCATGGGCGGCGTCGAGAACGTGCAGGATCAGGTCAGCCGAAGCCACGGCTTGCCAGGTACGCTCAATACCGATGCGCTCGACTTCGTCATGGGCGTCGGCCATGTCGCGAATGCCAGCGGTGTCGATGATGTTGATCGGAATGCCAGCGATCTGGATGGTCTGGGTGACCTTGTCGCGGGTGGTGCCGGCAATGGCGGTGACGATGGCCACGTCGGAACCGGCCAGGGCGTTGAGCAGGGACGATTTGCCGACATTGGGCTGGCCTGCCAGCACCATGGTCAGGCCTTGGCGCAATAGCGCGCCCTGGGCCGCCTGGGTCAGGACTTGGTCGAGTGTGTGTTGAATGCGCTGGAGCTGTCCCCGGGCATCGGCCTTTTCCAGAAAATCGATTTCTTCTTCGGGGAAGTCCAGCGTGGCTTCGACCAACATACGCAAGTGGACCACCTGTTCGACCAAGGCATGAATTTCCTTGGAAAATGCGCCCGAAAGGGACTGTGTAGCTGAGCGCGCGGCGGCTTCGGTGGAGGCGTCGATCAAGTCGGCCACCGCTTCGGCCTGGGCCAGATCCAGCTTGTCGTTCAGGAAGGCACGGTGGGTGAACTCCCCCGGCTCAGCCAAGCGCACGCCCAACTCCGCGCCAGCTTCCAAGCAACGTGTCAGCAACATCTGTAGTACGACCGGGCCGCCATGGCCTTGCAGCTCGAGCACGTCTTCGCCAGTGTACGAATGCGGCCCTTCAAAATACAGCGCCAGCCCTTGATCGATCACGCCTTGCTCGGCATCGAGAAAAGGCAGATAGGTGGCGTGGCGTGGGGTCAGCTGCTCTACGCCGCAAACGGCACGAATGACGAAGGCCAGGTTTTTGCCGGAAAGACGCACGACGCCGATACCGCCGCGCCCGGGGGCGGTCGCAATGGCCGCAATGGGGGAAGAGTCAAGGTTCATGCTGGCTATTTTAAGTCATGACCTTGCTGAAAAACCATGGAACCCATGCAGCCAGCGCGGGCTTGAAGGAAGCGGAAAAACGGGAGCTGAAAAAAAGTCCGTGGGCTTTCGCCCACGGACTTTTTAAATACGCACTGTCAAGGTTCAACCAGAACAGACGCGTTGCACAAACCTTGCAGCTTGATCAGGCCGGCTTGCCCTTCTCCATCTTGCGGGTGATAACCCACTGCTGCGCGATGGACAGGATGTTGTTGACCACCCAGTACAGCACCAACCCAGCCGGGAAAAAGAAGAACATCACCGAAAAAATGACCGGCATAAACATCATCACCTTGGCCTGGATCGGATCCGGTGGC
>JBBSSV010000027.1:0-13232 GCA_038241705.1 Burkholderiales bacterium
GGTCAAGGGCAGCCTCAATTTTGATAACAACACGTTGACCCTGATGCCAGAGTTACCGCAACTGGAAAAAGCGCGCGGCACCCTGCACTTTCATGAAGAGGGCTTTTCACTAGAAAACATGCGTGCAGGCTTTTTGGGTGGACAAATGGCGGTAACTGGCGGCACCCAGCCCGATGGCACCACGGCTGTGAGGGCCCAAGGCAACCTGAGCGTTGCCGGTGTGCGACGACACTACGCCATTCCCGGTGTGCAGCGCCTGCTGCAGCACATCCAGGGCGGCACCAGTTATGACGCCCGTATTGCCATTCGTGAAGGCCGCCCCGAAATCAATGTCGAGTCTTCCATGGAAGGCATTGCGCTGGATTTTCCCGCACCTTTGAAGAAAGCAGCAAATACGACCTTGCCCTTGACCTTCACCTTGCGCAGCCTGCCTTCTAGCAAGAGCGGGTTGATGCAGGATGAAATCCTGCTGGCACTGGGGGGGACGGTGTCGGCGCGTTATGCCCGTCAAAAGCCTGCGGGCAGTCATGCGCCTTGGAAGGTGTTGAATGGCGGCATTGGCGTCAATGTACCCGCACCCCAGCCGGATTCCGGTCTGATTGCTAACGTCACCCTGGACAAGCTGGATCTGGACGCCTGGCGCACACGTATCCTGGATATTCTGGATGAGGATGAGACCTCTAAGGATGGCAAGACCGCGCCATCTCCTGATGATCTGGTCATTGCTCAATATATCGAACCCGAAGTGCTGGCAGCCAGCGCCAAGGCGCTGCTCGTCATGGGCAAACAACTGGACAACGTGGTGGTCGGTGCTTCGCGCCAGCCAAATAGCTGGCAGGCCAACCTGGATTCAGCCCAGGTATCCGGCTACGTCACCTGGGAGGAATCCCGTTCAGGCCGGGGTCTGGGCCGGGTGACGGCCCGCTTGACCTCACTGATCATTCCCGAATCCCAGGCGGAAGCGGTGAATGAACTGCTGGAGGACGATGCGGCGGGGACGCAAATCCCGGCACTGGATATCGTGGCTGATGATTTTCACCTGTTTGGCAAGCGCATGGGCAAGCTGGAACTGCTGGCCCATAACGCCAGAGCGGTCAAGGGGCGGGAATGGCGTATTAGCAACTTGGCAATCACGAATGACGATGCCAGGTTTCGCGCGTCCGGCAAGTGGACTGTGCAGGATAAGGAAAGCCTAACCCACCTGACCTATGCACTGGACATTGCAAATGGCGGTGGCTTGCTGGAGCGCCTGGGGTTTCCCCGCACCATCAAAGGCGGCAAGGGCAAGCTGGATGGCGATCTGCGCTGGAACGGGCTGCCTTTTTCGCTGGATATTCCTTCGCTCTCAGGCCAGTTGCACCTAGACATGGAAGCCGGTCAATTTCTGAAAGTGGAGCCGGGGGTGGCCAAGTTGCTGGGTGTATTTAGCCTGCAGTCGTTACCCAGGCGGCTGGCGCTGGACTTTCGTGATGTGTTTTCTGAGGGCTTTGCCTTTGATGGGGTGAATGGCACCGGCCATATCACCCAGGGTGTGCTGCGTACTAGCAATTTCAAGATGCGCAGCGTCAATGCCGCCGTGCTGATGGATGGCAGCATTGATCTGACCAAAGAAACGCAAGATCTAAGAGTGATCGTCATCCCCGAGATCAATGCCGGTGCAGCGTCGGTGGTGTATGGCTTGGTGGTCAATCCGGTGGTGGGTTTGGGATCCTTCCTGGCACAGCTCTTTTTGCGCGAGCCGCTGATGCGGGCCTTTACGATGGAATACCAGATCACCGGCCCTTGGCAAGACCCGATCGTGCGTAAGTTGGATCGCAGGCAGAATAAGGAAGGGTGTTAGTGGCCGGCAGTTGATAGGCCACTAACACTAAGCACAGTATTACCAGAATGCGCAGAAAGCCTCGTCATTTATGGTGGGGATGGATAGCGCGGAGCCCAGAGGGCTCCTTTCTGTTGCGGTTGAATGCTTTTAACGGTGTTTTGGCGGGTAAGAACTTCGCCCATGAAGTTATCAAACAATCAATAAATCTATGCTATATTGCTTGATTGAATAGCACCTCAACCTTTAGGTTAAGTGCAACATCTTCCCATGAAACGCCTTCAAGCCTTTAAGTTCGAACTTCAGCCCAACGGCGATCAGATGCGCGCGATGCGCCGCTTCGCGGGGTCATGTCGGTTCGTCTATAACAAGGCGCTGGCGCTGCAGAAAGAACGTTATGAGCAAGACGAGAAGAAGCTCTCCTACGTAGGGTTGTGCAAGCTTCTGCCCGAGTGGAAGGCGCACTCCGAGACACTCTTGCTAGCACAAACACCTAGTCAGGCCCTGCAGCAAGCGCTGAAGAACCTGGACCAAGCCTATTCCAATTTCTTCGCTAAACGCGCCGATTTTCCCCGCTTCAAGAAGAAGGGTCAATCAGACAGCTTTCGCTATCCGCAAGGGTTCAAGCTCGACCAAGGCAACAATCGGGTTTTTCTGCCCAAGTTAGGCTGGCTGCGCTATCGCAACAGCCGCCACGTCCTGGGCCTGGTCAAGAACGCCACCGTCAGCCACCGCGCCGGCAAGTGGTTTGTCTCGCTCCAAACCGAACGTGACGTGGCGCAGCCGCTGCCCCAGGGTGGTGCCGTCGGCATCGACATGGGTATTGCCCGATTTGCCACGCTCTCAGATGGGTCGTTCTACGCACCGCTGAATAGTTTCAAGCAACACGAAGCCCGCCTGCGCAAAGCGCAGCAAGCCTTAAGTCGCAAAACCAAGTTCAGCAGCAACTGGAAGAAGGCCAAAGCCCGGGCCCAGCACATCCACGCCGGTATCGGCGACGCTCGCCATGACTACCTTCACAAGACTTCAGCCGCCATCAGCAAAAACCACGCGATGGTGTGTATCGAAGACTTGAAGGTGCGCAACATGTCCGGCTCGGCTGCCGGTACCAGTGAGAACCCCGGCAGAAACGTTCGGGCCAAGTCTGGCCTGAACAAAGCCATCCTTGACCAGGGCTGGTTTGAGTTCGGGCGTCAGCTCGACTACAAGCTGAGCTGGAACGGTGGACTGCTGATTGCTGTGCCAGCGGCCTACACCAGCCAGACTTGTCCGGAATGCGCCAGCGTCAGCCGATCTCATCGCAAGAGCCAGGCTGAGTTTGCCTGTGGCGACTGTTGCTATCAGGGCCATGCGGATGTCGTCGGAGCTATCAATGTACTGGCCAGAGCGCATGCGCTCCTGGCCAGTGATAATCAAGTGAACGAAGGGCAGGACACGGTGGACGCTTCCACCAGGCGGCAAGCTAAGTCAGCCGCAGCCCGGATCGCCTGTGAAGTGAGTGGTGCAGTCAGACCGCCAGCAGCAGGAACCCACCAAAGCGACTCAAAGGCATTGCATCTGAGCGCAGTAGGAATCCTCGACCTTACCGCGCAAGCGGCAGCCATCGGCTGAGGGCGGGGAGGATGTCAATGGGACCCTGATCAGGAGACAGCTATGCACAAAATCGCCGCCTTGCAGATGGTTTCAACCCCGGATGTCGCGACCAACCTGGCCACAGCGCGCCGTCTGGCGGCACAGGCTGTCAGTCAGGGAGCAGAATTAGTGCTGTTGCCGGAGTACTGGGCCTTAATGAGCCAGGATGAGAACCGCAAACTGGACTATGCCGAATGCCTGGGCGCGCCGGTTGCCGAGGCACCGATCCAGGCTTGTCTAGCTGAGATTGCTTGCGAACACCAGGTCTGGATTGTGGGCGGCACACTGCCGCTGGTTTGCGATACGCCGGGCAAGGTGCGCAACACCACGCTGGTGTATGACCCACAAGGCCAGCGCGTCGGGCGCTACGACAAAATTCATCTCTTTGGTTTTAGCCAGGGAGCGGAGCGTTATGATGAAGCAGGCACTATTGAGGCTGGCGACAGTCCATCCTCTTTTGAGTCTCCTTTTGGTCGGGTTGGACTGTCCATTTGCTACGACCTTCGCTTTCCCGAACTGTACCGAGCGCTTGGCGAGTGCAGCCTGATTGTGGTTCCAGCCGCCTTTACTTGCATCACTGGCAAGGTGCACTGGGAAATTCTGCTGCGCGCTCGCGCCATCGAAAACCAAGCCTATGTATTGGCGGCAGCGCAAGGCGGCGAGCATGACGGCGGACGCCGCACCTGGGGCCACAGCATGCTGGTTGATCCCTGGGGCGAGGTACATACCGTGCTGGAGCAGGGCGAAGGTGTGGTAAGTGGCGTCATCGACCTGGCCTTTCTTGAGCAAGTGCGCGCCAGTCTGCCGACATTGCAACATCGCAAGCTTTGATGGCTCGGCGCGGCTCTTGGACAAATACCGTAGAATTCACGCATACCCACGACATTTCAGCGCGCATCTTTCATGCGCCAAAGGCATCCGACATGAACCTGTTTGAACCGAACCTGCAGACTCTTGATACCGCACGCCAGGTGTTGCTGGCCCCTTTCGGGTTGGACGAGGAAGCCTTAATCAAGACTTTGGGAACGATGTTTACCCACCGGGTCGATTACGCCGACCTATACTTCCAGTTTACTAAGAGCGAGGGCTGGAGCTTGGAAGAAGGCATCGTCAAGACCGGTAGCTTTTCGATTGACCAGGGCGTGGGCGTGCGCGCCGTCTCGGGCGACAAGACGGCGTTTGCCTATTCCGACGATATTTCTGCGCAGGCGCTGCAAGAGGCCGTGGCAGCCACTCGTACCATTGGGCGCCAGGGTGCGGGCAAGGTCAAGGTCGCATCCAGCCCGCAGTTGCATGGGGGACGTTCGCTCTATCTGCCGAACGATCCACTGAGTTCGCTGGACGCCACCGAAAAGGTACGCCTGCTGGAAAAAGTGGAACGCGTAACCCGCGCTAAAGACCCACGCATCGTGCAGGTCATGGCAGGTCTTGCCGCTGAATACGACGTGGTGTTGGTGGCGCGCAGCGACGGCGTGATTGCCGCCGACATCCGGCCGCTGGTGCGCCTGTCGGTGACCGTCATTGCCGAGCAGGGCGGTCGTCGCGAAATGGGTTCGGCTGGTGGCGGTGGTCGTTACGGTTATGGCTACTTCAGCGATGAGCTGATTGAAGAATATGCCAACGATGCCGTGGCCGCAGCACTGGTCAATCTGGAAGCCGAAGCCGCCCCTGCCGGCACCATGACAGTGGTACTTGGCCCAGGCTGGCCCGGCGTACTGCTGCACGAAGCCATTGGCCATGGTCTGGAAGGTGACTTCAATCGTAAAGGTTCCAGCACTTTCTCGGGCCGCATCGGCGAGCGCGTGGCTGCCAAGGGTGTCACAGTGGTGGATGACGGCACCCTGGTTAATCGGCGCGGTTCGCTTAACATGGATGACGAAGGCAACCCGACCCAGTGCACCACCATGATCGAAGACGGCATTCTCAAGGGCTATATCCAAGACACCCTGAACGCCCGCCTGATGAAGACCGGTGTGACCGGTAATGCCCGGCGCGAATCCTTTGCCCACCTACCTATGCCGCGTATGACCAATACCTACATGCTGGCTGGCGACAAGGACCCGGGCGAAATCCTGGCGTCGGTCAAAAATGGCCTGTATGCCGTTAATTTCGGCGGCGGTCAGGTCGATATCACCAATGGCAAGTTCGTGTTCTCTGCCAGCGAAGCCTATCTGATCGAAGACGGCAAGATCACGACACCCGTCAAGGGCGCTACGCTGATCGGAAACGGTCCAGATGTGCTTAACCGCGTATCGATGATTGGCAATGATCTGAAGTTGGACTCGGGTGTCGGCGTCTGTGGCAAGGAAGGCCAGAGCGTTCCGGTCGGTGTGGGCCAGCCCACTTTGCGCATCGAAGGCATGACCGTCGGCGGGACAGCTTAAAGTCGTTGGTGATGGCTGCGGTTGCTGATGCGGACCGCAGCGGATACAACATCGCCGCATGTAGGAGCCGATTTGTCCTTGCAATACGTTCGGTTTTATAGCACTATGAGTTTAACCCTTTCGTTGAAAATGCCGCAGAAATGACCGTTTCGCACTTTTATTTTTATTTTTATTTTAGCTATTCCAGCCCCATGGCGGTGGAAAAGCGGTCAGCTCACGTATAAGCAGCAGCACAACGAGACAACCGGATTTCTGAAAAAACCGCCAGTGATGGCGGTTTTTTTATGTCCAACACAATGACTGATTGGAGAAAATATGCCGCGCACTGACGATCTACGGATTAGAGAAATGAAAGAACTGAGTCCCCCGGTGCATCTGATTCGCGAGCTGCCTTGCTCCGAACAGGCTGCCCAGACTGCCTTTGATGCCCGCGAAGCCACGCATCACATCCTGCGCGGCGAAGATGACCGGCTTCTGGTCGTGATCGGACCGTGCTCCATTCACGATCCCAAGGCTGCCATGGAATATGCCCGCTTATTGGTCGAAGAACGTTCGCGGCATGCGGGCGAATTGGAAATCGTCATGCGCG
Organism: Burkholderiales bacterium; assembly: GCA_038241705.1. Classification (GTDB taxonomy): domain Bacteria; phylum Pseudomonadota; class Gammaproteobacteria; order Burkholderiales; family Burkholderiaceae_D; genus JBBSSV01. The sequence continues at coordinate 6,425 of JBBSSV010000027.1, forward strand.
TCTACTTTGAAAAGCCGCGCACCACTGTGGGTTGGAAGGGGCTGATCAATGACCCTTACATGGACAACAGTTTCCGCATCAACGAAGGTTTGCGCATTGCCCGTGAGTTGCTGCTACAGGTAAACGACCTAGGTATGCCGGCAGCGACCGAATTTCTCGACGTTATCAGTCCGCAATACATTGCTGACCTGATCAGCTGGGGTGCCATTGGTGCCCGCACTACCGAGTCACAGGTGCATCGTGAGCTGGCATCCGGCCTATCCTGCCCGGTAGGTTTTAAGAATGGCACCAGCGGTGATATCAAGATTGCGCTGGACGCCATCAAGGCCGCGTCGCAGCCGCACCATTTCCTGTCAGTGACCAAGGGCGGCCACACCGCCATTTTCTCTACCGGCGGCAACGAAGACTGCCACCTCATCCTGCGCGGCGGCAAGCAGCCTAATTTCGATGCCACCAGTGTCGCCGCAGCCTGCGAAGAAATGAAGGCTAGCGGAATCCAGGCAGGCTTAATGATCGACACTTCGCATGCCAACAGCTCCAAGAAGCCGGAAAACCAGATTCCAGTCTGCGCCGACATTGCTAACCAGATCGCAGGCGGCGAAACCCGGATCATGGGCGTCATGGTCGAATCCCACTTGGTGGCTGGTCGTCAGGATCTGGTACCCGGCAAGGAATTGACATACGGCCAGTCGGTGACCGATGGCTGCATCAGCTGGGATCAGAGCGTGGAATTGCTGGAAGGTCTGGCTCAGGCAGTCAAAAAGCGCCGCAAGAACGCTCAGGATGCCTTGAAGAAAACCGCCTGAGCATCAACTTGACCTTATGCCGGCCGGCATGATGATGCGCTGAGCCGGCGCATTGCAGCGGCAGGCCTGATTATTTTCTGCAGAAGATCTATGCCCTTGAACGTCGTAGGAATCCCTGTCCTTCCCGCACAAGCGACAACCATCGTCTAGGGGCGGGGAGGATGTCAGTCTCAGTCAATTTCAATCACGGAAATTGTTGAATTCCAGCGGTAAGTCTTCTACTTCTTTACGTAGCATGGTCATGGTGGATTGCAAATCATCGCGCTTGGCACCGGACACGCGTACCGCTTCACCCTGAATACTGGCTTGCACTTTCAACTTGCTGTCCTTGATCAGACGCACAATTTTCTTGGCGGCGTCGGACTCAATTCCTTTTTTGATCTTAATGACCTGTTTAACCTTGTCACCGCTGATTTTTTCGATCTTGCCCAAGTCTAGAAAGCGTACATCGACGTTGCGCCGGCTCATTTTGCTGGTCAGCACATCACGCACCTGCCCGAGCTGAAAATCGTTATCAGCATAGGCAGTCAATTCATGTTCCTTTTGGTCAATGCGTGCATCACTGCCCTTGAAATCAAAGCGCGTGGTGATTTCCTTGTTGGACTGGTCCAGAGCATTGCGCACTTCAACCAAGTTGGCTTCCGAGACAACATCAAAAGATGGCATGGTGTTTCCTTTTTCTGAAAGTTAATAAAGTGGACATGCAGTCGTGGTCGAGCTTGCTGCCGCTTCAGTAGGTGTCGCATCCCGGATGGTTGCATAGGTAAAAATCGCTATCCTTTATTCATGGGTCGCGTCGCGCTGAAAGAATTGATTGCGCCCCTGCAGCCATCCCTGAGGGTCCAGTCATGATCATCACCCTGCACAAAAACGCACGCACACCCCCCCCCCCCGGCAGTCCAACAAGAAATTACGGCGCGCAATGGAACTGCATCAGTACAGGTTGTACTCCAGGCAGGGCCGCCCTGGAAATATGCTGAGCAGGATATAAGATCGACTATTGTTTCATTTCGTCTGCGCTAGAGACCACATTGATTGTTCCAACCATGCCTGCTGAGTAGTGCCCGGGTAGCAAGCAGGCAAAATCAAAGTTGCCAGGACGATTGAAATGCCAGAACAATTCTCGTGTTTCGTTAGGCTCTGCGTGCGCGCGATCTGCTCGATCATGCTCTACCTTTTCTGGAGAGTGCTCAACTAAGACAGCAAGCTCGTCGAGAAAAGGCTTGGTGCCAAGGACAAATTCGTGCAGCACTTTCCCATCGTTTTTGAGGACAAAATTCACCACGTCACCATGTTTGACTTCAATTTTCTCGGGCGTGAACCGCATGTCATCGGTCATTGAAATGTGGATGGTGCGCGTCACCGCTTCCGGCGTGCCAGCAATACCCCACTCAGTCTGTTGCTTTTGTAGAGAGTCAGAGGCTGCATGGCTGTGACTATGCTCATTCTGGTCAGGGCAGGGTTTTTGAGTCAGCGCGCAGCCTCCAAGGCTTAATAGCGCGGCAGTCAGTAAAACAATGCGTTTTTTCACTCAGTTTCCTTTTTTTAAAATCAAGGGTTAATTTTATAAAAACAAGATGATACGCAGGACATGCCTGCTTTTGTCGGTTCTCGAATGCCGTCTAGGCTACTACGAGTCTAATGCTGCAGCCGGCTTGGCTTCGTTTTTCAACCCTATCAAAAACTGTTCGTACTTGTCTTCCAGGTTGAAAACACCTATACAGGACTGAAGTCTGTTATGACTAAGCCATCTAACTTGGGGAATTCAACCCTTGGATAGCAACCTAGAAAGTGAGCGAGCCAGAGCAGACCACGCCGTAGTGCCGCTGCCATTCCTGATTAAAGGCAATTACAGATTGGTTAGGGATTCTATCGGACAAAAACGGCTGGCTTAGCTGACCTGAGTGTTTGGGTGGCATGCACCTCGCTTAGCCAGTCAAAATCAGGGTGTTCGTACGCTTGGCTCAGGCCGAAGCGGACGAACACCCGCAGTTGATGTGGAAAAGTGGTGGTTGTTTCCGTACCGGTTATTGCCCGGTAACACACTCTTAATCCATATTCTTCAGTGCTGCCTCAAGCCGTTCGCGCAACTGCGTAGACAGCGTGAATCCGGTTGCAAATAGGTGCAGTTTATCGTCGCGCTGTAGAAATAAGGTAGGAAATCCCGTGACGCCCCAATGTTTTGCCCGCATAAAATCCGTCCGGGTTGCCTCCTTGGCGCCCAGTGAGGACCACTCCTGCAGGAAAGCATCGCGCGTCACTGGACTGTCTTGGCGTGCAAGCACAGGAGCAATCGCATCAGCCAATGCTTCGCCTTGGGTCGTGTCTTTACCTTCGGCATAGAAAGCCTGCTGGATCGCGCTGAATGCAGCAAGTGTTACCTGTGGAGCGAGCCGTTTGACGCTCACAACGGCGCGACAGGCAGGTTCGGTGTCGTAGATAAACCCGGGGTGTTCCAGAGCCATATCGCAGAAAGGTAAGTTGGTCGTTGCGCCGACTTTGTGCCAGTGGTTGCGCAAGGTTTCGCGCAAGGCGTCATCTAAGGGTTGGTTGTTGTAGGCGCGCAGTCCACCCATAACAAGTTCTACCGCAAAACTCGGAAATTCGCGCAATAGCGCTTCCAGTTCCGGGCCAAAACCATAACACCATGAGCACATCGGGTCGGCGACATAGATCAGCCTAGTCATTGGGTGCACAACCTCAGATTCCCCCGCTGCCAGAAATGGCCAGCTCTCTTGCTGGTTCTTGCGGCATTTTGATCGTAGGTACATGGCGCAAGGCCGTCACAGCCGCCATGAACACTCTGGCAGGCAATACGTCCTGCAACCGGCCCCAAAGCTGCAGTAGCAGATCGGCATCGGCTAGGGCACGGTGACGTGCATTAGGGACCAGTGCGTGGCGAGTAATTAGCGTATCCAGGCTGTGTTTTTTTTCAGCTGGATACAGCCGTCTTGAAAGCTTCACCGTACAAAGAGCTTCTGGAGCAAAGGTATGGCCGGTGCGAAAGAAAGCGTGATGCAGAAAACCGTAGTCAAAACGGACATTGTGGGCAATGAACAGGCCGTCCGACAGACGGGCTTCCACTTCTTGGGCCAGTTCGGAGAACGCAGGCGCCTTCCTCACCATGGCATTGTCGATGCCGGTCAGCCGTTGAATGAAGGAAGAAATATCGACGCCAGGATTGACAAGGCTGGACCAGCGCTCAACGTGGCCACCGGGCTCAACCGTGATGATGCCGATTTCGGTGATGCGATCGCCAAGCGCGCTGGTGCCCGTGGTTTCCAAGTCAACAAACAGTAGTTTTTCCGAGGTGTGCATCCTCACATTTTCCCATGTGTCTTACATTTCTGCTGTGCTGAAAATTTGTGATGAGTTTTTCAATCGCAAGGATGCTATAGGCACATGAGAACAGAGCGTTTTAATTGGAGAAAGGCGCCGGTTGAACTCACCCCTGCTTCTTTTAAGTCGAAATGACACCCAATGTCACCCACCATAAAGATGGTCGTGGTACAGCGCAAGTGGCTTGACTTGAGCAGCCAGCATACTTGACCTATCAAACCATTTCTTGAGCGCCGGCGTGTTGGCGATTTTCACAAAAAAAGCCTTTGAGCGCCTCAACAAATACAGTCAGTTCTCCGTCAGTGCTTTTGGATAAAGCGGCGAAGCAGTAGCGGGCCGACCATTCACGTATTAAATTCGAGATTTCCTGCGACCAAACTTTCTAAGTCGCACATCTTCTTCGAAGGTGCCTAGCAGCACATCTACTATCCTATGCGGGCACAGGCTAATAGATTTGCCAAGGCTTTGGGCCGATCCTCGATGATATTGCTGCATATCAATGCTGTGACCATTGGTAACACGGTAGTCTTCATCAGAAGTGCCTACACAAAGTAGTTGATTCTGCTGTTAGTTGGTTTGCTTAACGAGCAAAGTGCGTAACCTACCAGGAGACAGTTCATGAAGAATTACTTCCTAAGCCTGCTTCGCCGTTTGAATCTTTTTGCGCACAAGGAAGGCCCCCTCGCCAGCGCGAATACCACGAATTTCATGGGCCGTCCGGTCAGCGATCGCTTGTCGGACGACGGCCATTGGCGGATGCTTAGGGCTGCCAATGACCCGGCTTTTGACGCCAGAAATCCCGTTGGGGAGGCGGAAGGATACGGGCTACCGCATTACTCACTTTGTTCTCACAGGAGTCGTGTCGATTCACCACATACCCGGCGCTGGCTCGATTCGATTCCGGGGCAGGGCGTTGAATAGCAAATGTCTAGATTGATCGAATTAAAAGTGCCATCGACAACTTCGGCACTTTTGATCCGATCGTCTTTAGCGACTAACTTGTTTTCTATCCATATTCTTATAAACACGTAGCATCGCTCTCAGCATGCTGCTGTACGAGTCAATCAAGCGACGCATCCGCTTTCACCTTCCATGTTCTTTGAGGCCAGCAGCTCTAAAGATGCTGCCAAACACATAAGCTAGTAGTCGAAGATTCCGGTTTCTGATCTGCAGCTGTACTTTTTCGGGCGCTATAATCGCCGCCTATGATCTCCAGCCTGCTAGCCTTGCAATCCGATTTTTCATTGCGCTCCTTGAATACCTTGGGGATCAATGCACGTGCGCAGGGCTATATTCGTGTAGAGGACGTCGCAGCGTTGCAAGCAACACTGCGAGATCCGGCACTCAACGTCTTGCCGCGGTTGGTGCTGGGTGGAGGTAGCAACATTGTTTTGACCAAGGATTTTCCTGGTCTTGTACTGCATATGTGCATGCAGGGCAGGGCAGTGGTGGCCAAGGACGCGAGCGCAACGTACGTACGTGCGGCTGCTGGTGAGAACTGGCATGACTTTGTGCAATGGAGCTTGACGCAAGGATTGCCGGGGCTGGAAAACCTGTCGCTGATTCCGGGCACCGTGGGCGCTGCTCCGATCCAGAATATTGGCGCGTATGGGGTTGAGGTCGGCGAGCTGCTGCACAGCGTGGAGATATTCGATTGTGCTCAGGGCCGCGTGCGGGAATTGGACCAGCTTACGTGCGCCTTTGCCTATCGTGACAGCATCTTCAAGCATGAACTGGCAGGGCGCGCGATCGTGTTGGCGGCGACCTTTCGTCTGCCGCATGCCTGGCGGCCCAGACTGGACTATCACGAGTTGCGCCAGGAACTGGAGGGCCAAGGCCTGATTCAACCTACGGCGCAACAGGTCAGCCAAGTCGTCATCCATATCCGCCAGCGCAAGCTGCCAGACCCAGCGGTTCTAGGCAATACTGGCAGTTTCTTCAAAAACCCGCTGGTCAGCGCAGCCCAGCGCACCCAATTGCTGACTGAGCATCCACAGCTGGTCAGCCATGCCCAGCCGGACGGCCGCTACAAGCTGGCAGCTGGCTGGATGATCGATCAGTGCGGGTGGAAAGGCAAGAGTGTGGGTGCTGCCGGCGTGTATGAGAAGCAGGCGCTGGTGCTGGTCAATCGTGGCCAAGCCAGTGGCCAGGATATCGTGCATCTAGCAGAGTTGATTCAGCATGATGTCGAGGCGCGTTTCAAGGTACGGCTGGAGCCAGAACCACTGTTCGTGTGAGGTTTTCGCTTACAGGCTGAAAGCTTCTGATTCCTATGGTTACGCCTCAGACGAAACAATCCGCCTGACAGGTCGGCTTGTTTATCAAAATAGAAAAATCCTCAGGAGTAGTGGCAGACGTAATCCAAGGTTTCCAGGATTTCGATCTCAAAGCTGGAGTTTCCGGGTACGACAAAGCTTTGTCCGCCCTTGTACTCATTCCAGTCTTCTTCGCCGTTTAGCCGAATCCGGCACTTTCCTGCCTGCAGTTCCATGACTTCGGGTGCCTTGGTGGTAAAAGTCAGAGAAGCGGGCAGGATGACACCCAGGGTTTTCTGGGTACCGTCCTTCAGGATGACGGTATGCGAGATGCATTTCCCATCAAAGTAAACATTGGCTTTCTTGACAACGGATACATCGTCGAATTGCGCTTGCATGATCACACTA
>JBBSSV010000028.1:0-12919 GCA_038241705.1 Burkholderiales bacterium
AAGGAACATTAAGAAAATTGATGCATTAAGCAATGCAAGCCTTTAATTTTGTTGCACAATCTCACAACTTTGTTAGACTGCATAATTGTCGATTTGCATCAATAAAGGGGCGGTCATGGCGCAATCCTCACGGGCAGTTGCTTTCTTTTTGTTGTTCCTGATGGCCCTAGGGCTTCAAGTCCAAATCAGTGAGGCTTCGGCCGCCCCCTCAGTGAAAAAAGCTGCGACGAAAGTGGCGACTGCTCGGAAAAAGGTGGTGGCTCCTGCCAAGCGCCAGAAACTGGCCAAGAATACTTCAGCCAGGAGCGCCAAGCGTAAATCTGTGATCCGCTCAGCGTCCATTGCGACTGCTGTACCTGCCGTCTTATCTGCCGGAGAGGCCGCGGGTCTGCATATGACCAATGATCCGCTGGCACTAAAATCTAATGTGGCGTTTGTAGTAGACCAGGAAACGTCCGAAATCCTGTTTGAAAAAAATGCCAACGTACCCTTGCCTATGGCTTCCATCACCAAGCTGATGACCAGCCTCGTAGTGCTGGAAGCTAACTTGGACATGGATGAAATGCTGGAGGTCACCAAAAGTGACATCGACCGCGAGAAATTCACAGGCTCTCGCTTGAAAATCGGCTCTTACCTGTCACGTGCCAACATGCTGCACATCGCGCTGATGAGCTCCGAAAACCGGGCAGCGTCGGCACTGGGGCGCAATTACCCGGGCGGTTTGCCGGCATTCGTCAAGGCGATGAATGCCAAAGCCAAAGCCTTGGGCATGACCCAGACGCGTTATGTCGATGCCACCGGACTGTCCAGCGGCAACGTCGCCAGCGCACGTGATCTGGTCAAACTGGTCGTTGCTGCACATCAGCATGCTTTGATCCGCTACTATTCCACTGACAGCGAATATTTCGTCGAGCCCGGCACTGGCGGCATCTTGAACTATCGCAATTCTAATGGTCTGGTCTACAACCCAGAATGGGAAATCGGTTTGCAGAAAACTGGCTATATTTCTGAAGCTGGGCGCTGCTTGGTGATGCAGGCCAAGGTCGAAGGCCATCCTGTGGTGATGGTGTTCCTAGATTCCAAGGGCAAGATGTCGCGTTTGGCGGATGCGGGGCGAGTGCGCGAATGGTTGAGCACCACCAAGCTGCCCATGCTGACTAGTACTGTTCAGTCTCCGAAGGGCTAAAGCAAAAACGTACGATTCTCTGAGTATGCTGGATTCAAGCAGCCGGCGACAAGCGCCTGATGGGAGCAGCTTGTTGCAGATATCAGGCTGACGCTGCGCGATATCCTAGCAAAGTGGAGATAGTGCCAACGGTTTGCAGCAGCTCCTCCAGCCACTCTTCCTGAAGACGGTCGGCCGGTGCCGAAATCGACAGGCCGGCAATCAAGCGGCCGCTGTCGTCACGAATGCCGGCAGCCATGCAGCGCACACCCAGCTCCAGTTCTTCATTGTCTCGGGCATAGCCCAACTCCCGTACTTGCTTCAACTCCTGCTCCAGCCGAGCTATGGCAGTGATCGAATTCTCGTTGTTGCCCATCAGCCCAGTGCGGGTGGCATAGGATTTCACGATCTTGGCATCATCGATCGATAAAAACAGCTTGCCCGTGGATGTCAAATGCAAAGGCGCATGACCGCCGACAGCGCGCACTACCTGCATGCCGGAGCGCTCTGAAAATGCACGGTCTATATACACGATTTCATCGCCTTGCCGTACCGACAGGTTGATGGCTTGCTGGGTTTTATGATGCAGCAGACGCATAGGCTCCAGTGCAGCTTCGCGCACATCCAGCCTGCTTTTGACGATATTGCCCAATTCCAGCAGACGCATGCCCAAGCGGTATACACCTGGTTGGCTGCGATCGACCAAGCGCTTGAGTACCATGTCGTTCAGGATGCGATGCGCCGTGGAAGGATGTAGCCCTGTCGTGGTGGACAGTTCCTTTAAGGTCACAGGTTCGGGATAGCGGGCGAGGACATCCAGCAAAGCCATCATGCGCTCGATGACTTGGATGTGGGCTTTGTCGGAAAGGACAGGAAAATCGTTGTGCATTAAGAGAGCGCCAAGCAGAATATCACGTTATACCACAATGTGAAAAATTGCAGCAAGCCATGTTATGCGTTTGATATTGCCAGTTATTATTTTGCATGCAGGTCAGCGATGTGTTTTGCAAGACACTGAACCCTTCTTTCTGAGTGTCAAAAAGACAGCGAATCGACAGAAGGCGTCAGATTTCTTCAACCGCCCTGCAAGGCCGCGATCAGTGCGTCATCGCCTGAGTCCGTCAGTTCTATCTGTTGAAAGCCCAGTTCTTCTGCGACTTCGCCAATGCGTGGATGCGAAACCAGTAGGCGCTGCCGAAGTAGATGCGCCAAGCTGGAACCATCAGGCAGTGCCCCTGCTTGTTGCTTCAGAATACGCAACGCTTCTGAACTGGTGATGAGCCAATCGTGGCTGCCTTGCGCTAGTTGCTGCAGCCTATGCTGTCGATCCGCCGTCATGGCTGGCGACTGACGGCGGTAGGCGGGTAGCTGGTGTACGTTCACACCCGCATGGCGCAGCATGTCGGTCAAGAAATTGCGACCGGTTTCACCACGTACAATCAAAACTCTCTTGTCTTGCAGGGAAGAAATATCCAGATTTCGCATTAGGGATTCCGAGTCCATGCGCTCACCGGGCGCAGGACAGAAGATTCGGGTGTTTGCATGCGTCAGTCCATGGTGAGCCAGACGCAACCGACTGCCTTCTCCAACGACAGCAATCGACACATTTTTCGGCCAGCCGTGAACAAAAGGTAAGGCGGCGTCAATGGCATTGGGGCTGACGAACATCACCAATGCAAAGTCGGTAATGTTTTGCAGAGTCGCCTGTAATGTACACGTATCGCCCAGCGGGGTGATTTCCAGCAAAGGAAAAATCACGGCTGGCAATCCTAGTGATTCCAATCGTTGCGCCAAGGGCAACGCCTGTGCCAGCGGGCGTGTGATTATCGCGCTGTGGTCTTTGGCGTCACGCATGGTCTGCTCGTAAAAAGCCCCGGTTCGAGTGTGGGCGGCGAGGCGAATAAAAGAAAAAAGACAAAATCCGTGGCATGATCAGACTTGTAAGCAGTTTATAAAATAAAGTAAGCACAAGGCTGGTCTTTCCTCCTTCACACCAAAAGTGTAGCCGAATGCGTGCCGCACAGCGGCTCATCACTGCGGGTGAAGCGAAAGGCATGGCGAAGCCACGAACACGATTTGGCAGCGCCACTGATTGCCGCTTCAGGTCGGACTTTTTCCCATCCATTCTGACGAACACCTTTCAACGCCTGTATGGCTGACGCTATCCTGCGCCGCCCTGCAGGCGTACCTTATCATTCGCGAAAAGAGGAAGCAGTGAACACCACACCTAAAATCATCTTGTCATCCCAGGACATGGACCGGCTGGAAGCCTTGTTGGATGCCTTGCCGGGCAATGCTGCGCCCGGCAACACCGCGCTGATGGCTGAACTCAGCCGAGCGGAAGTCGTGGAACCCGATCAGATTCCGCCAACGGTCATCACCATGAATTCGACTGTGCGCTTTGCTATGGAGGAAAGTGGCGAAGAATTCTGTCTGACCCTAGTGTATCCGAAGGACATGAACGGCGACACCGATCAGATTTCTGTGTTGGCGCCAGTGGGTAGCGCCTTGCTCGGACTGTCTACCGACGATCATATCGAGTGGCCGGGTCCAGGTGGCAAAATGACCAAGGTGCGTATCCTCGAAGTCATTTATCAGCCAGAGCGAGCAGGAGAGTTTCATCGCTGATTGGATTGCAGCAGTTAGGCAAAGGAATCGCCTCAGACAATTGGCCGTTCCAAGGATTTGAAGGCGATGTAAACTTCCCAGGATTGTATAAAGGAAACAACAGGAAGAAGGAATGGAGCAAGAGCCTAAGCTGGATGACCTGCCAGAAGCGACCAGCCTGAAAGGAAAAAGAGGAACAAAAAAAATTGTCTCCGCTTTTTTCAATTCCATGCATGGGATTCAGGTTGCCTGGCGACACGAGAGCGCCTTTCGTGAGGAACTGCTTCTGACTCTATTCATGAGTACGGTCACGCTTTTTTTGCCCGTAACCGCACTGGAGCGCACGCTTCTGATCGGGGTATGGGTCGGCGTTTTGATCGTGGAGTTACTGAACTCTGCCATTGAAGCTGTCGTGGACTTGGCGTCACCGCAATGGCATGCCTTGGCCAAGCGTGCCAAGGATATCGCCAGTGCCGCTGTTTTCTTGAGCCTGCTGCTGGCGATGCTGGTCTGGCTGGGTGTGCTGATCTCTTTGTGGGGGAAATAAAAAGACTTGCTCATCAGATAAGCTTTTTTGACAGGTAAGATGCTGCAATTGTCGTTGCAAGCCAACCCGGATTCAGGAACACAGAATCGCTGCCTGGTTAATCGAACGCGCTCATGCGCTGCAAGCAGTCTGGGTGCGCTTGAGCGCCAGTGTTACCTTACTGATGCTTAGACTAGCCTTGGCCAGCAGCGGTCATGCCAGCCTGGCCAAGCCCGCAGTCGGGCTGCATGGCATTGCGATTGCAATCTGGATTGGTAACTTGCTGCCCTTGAATTCTAGCTTGCGCCTCAGGCACTGAATTCCGATCTATTGCCCCTCCGGCGTTTATCCTAAGCCATTCCGTGGACATTGGCGGGTTTGTTGGTCAGTGGGGTCGTCCTAGCTTGGCTGTAATTAGCTCGCTTGCAGGCTCTGTGGGTCACAGATTACGGCCAGGTATTGCTGTTCAAACTGAGGCTGGTGATGGTTTTACTCGGCATGGGCACGCTCAACTGTTATCGCTGGACGCAACCGGCCTTGCTCGGCGATCCTATCGCACGCCATCGCTTGCGTCGGCTTACCAGTCTGGAAGTGGGCATCGCAATACTGATCTTAGCCACTGCCACGCTGTGGCGCTTCACGCCACCACCGCGCAGCCTATCGGCGGTCGAGGTTTCCAAGAGCGAAGCACAACTTTTTTTATTCATCTACATGACCCGGCCACCATGGCCCGGCTGGACTTTCTGTCTGCTGCCAATGCCCAAAGCCAATTGCTGAGCATTCAGGTGAGCGATGTCACCGGCGCACCGCTTTCAGCCCAAGCAGTGGAAGTGACTTTTACCAACATTGAAAAAGGCATCGAGCTAATTTCCTATCCAGCCACGTGCTTGGATCAGGGTCAATGGCAGGTCCAGCCTCTGACCTTGCCAGACCTTTCCCGGTGGCAGGTACATGTACGCATCCTTGTTTCCGATTTTGATCGCCTCATCCTGCAAACTGGCTTTACTTTTACTTCCTCCATGGAGTCCAAATGAAACGCCTCATTTCCACTCAGTCAGTGAGCGAGCGGCTGCTTCTCTCAAAACCTGTCTCGTTGCAATTAATGTCAGAGGCGCGGTATCGAACTGGTCAAGGCGGCAACACACTCCTTGACCAGATGCGGACCCTGATAGATCAGGCCGCTGTACAACTGCACCAGACTGGCACCAGCAGCAATCTTGGCGTGGGCATCCTGACCTGAAAAAATGCCACCAGCACCAATGATGGGCAAAGCCGTGCCGATTTCTGCGTGCAGGGCGCGAATGACTTGGTTTGACAGTTCAAACACCGGCTTGCCCGACAGGCCGCCAGCTTCTTCCGCATGTGGCAGACCCTGCACCGCATCACGGGTGATGGTGGTGTTGGTGGCAATCACGCCATCGATGCCATGACGCAGCAGGGCGGCAGCAATAGTCTTAATCTGTTCTGCTTCCAGATCCGGAGCAATCTTTAGCGCCAGCGGTACGTAACGCCCATGACGATCAGCCAGTTCCTGCTGGGCTTGCTTGAGGCGTGAGAGCAAGTCGTCCAGTTCCGAGGCGCCCTGCAGCTGGCGCAGGTTTTGGGTATTAGGCGAGGAAATGTTGATCGTGACGTAACTGGCGTAGGGATACACTTTTTCCAGACAATGCAGATAATCATCAGCGGCGCGCTCAATCGGCGTGTCGGCATTTTTGCCGATGTTCAGCCCCAGCACGCCAAGGCGCTCCTGATGAAAGCGTGACGCCTGAACATTGCGCACAAAGGCATCGACTCCGCCATTGTTGAAACCCATGCGATTGATGATGGCGCTGGCTGCGGGCAGGCGAAACATGCGTGGCTTAGGATTGCCTGACTGTGCCCGGGGCGTGACCGTGCCGACTTCCAAAAAGCCGAAACCGAGTGCAGCCAGGCCATCAATGTACGCGCCGTCCTTGTCTAACCCTGCGGCCAGCCCGACCGGATTGGGGAAATCGATACCCATGACGCGGGTTTGGTGTGCTGGCGAGGCCTGTCTGCTTTTTAACAAACCGATGCTGGCAGTCTGGCGCAGCAATTTCAGAGTCAGATTGTGGGCGGTTTCCGCATCCATGGAAAACAGGAGCGGGCGGGTCAGAGCGTAGAGAAATTTTTCAGGCACGGCGGGACAAGAAGAAGGCAAGCTCGATAGTGGCGAGCAGACGGGCAGCAGGTGCAGCTATGCATATAAGCACGCTCAACATGGCACTGCTGCCAGCGAGTGGGGGGTATTTTAAGGGAAAGTTATTTGCCTACAAGCTATTGTCGTGCAGGATCACGTCTTGATGCATGGTCTGACCAGAATCGATCGGATGGCGCCGAAATTAAGGCGACAAGATATTCCACCTACCCTCCTGCAAACCTTCCAATGGATGGAAGTTGGTTTTGTAGGTCATCTTAGGACTGTCGGCAATCCAGTAACCGAGGTACAGGTAAGACAAATTTAGCATCCGGGTTTGCTCGATCTGCCATAGGACGTTATAGGTGCCAAAGCTGGCCCCGGGTGTATCGGGTTCATAAAACGTGTAGACCGACGAAAAGCCGTCTTCCAGTAAGTCAATGATGCTGACCATGCGCAGCAAGCCATCCGGCTCACGGAATTCCACCAGTCGAGTGTTGACTTTGCTTTGCAAGAGAAACTGCGCGTACTGCTCCCGACTGTCTTCATCCATGCCACCGCCGGCATGGCGTGCGGTCTGATAGCGCAGATAGAGTTCATAATGCTCGCGCGAATAGCCCAGCTTGCCCACTTGCGTTTCGAGGTGAGCATGGCGCTGCCAAGCACGACGCTGACTGCGGGTTGCCCGAAAGTCGCTCGCCAGCACCCGCACCGGAACGCAAGCTTTGCAGCCTTCACAGTAAGGACGATAGGTAAAAACGCCACTGCGGCGAAAGCCGCTTTTCACTAGGCTGGAATAGGTATCGGCGTTGATGAGGTGGGCGGGCGTGGCTACTTGCGAGCGCGCTTGGCGCTCTTCCAGATAGCTACAAGGGTAAGAGGCTGTGGCATAAAACTGCAGCGTGGCAAAAGGCAATTCGTTCAGATGGGTCATAAATATGCTCTACCAAAACAACTTGCGGGTGCTGCGTGATCTCTGTCAGACCCGCAAGGGATTAAGAGGTTGCCAGTCGCGAATAGCGGGCAGGGCGCTGGCATGGGCAACGTGTTCTAGAAAACTGCTACGCCCAATCGGACGCGCGCCCAATGAAGCCAGATGCTCTGTTTCTTGCTGGCAGTCGATCAAAGTCACGCCCCTGATTTTCAGAAAGTGGACTAGATAGGCCAGCACAATCTTGGAGCCGTCGCTGATCTTGGTAAACATCGACTCACCGTAAAACATGCGGCCGATGCATACGCCATAAGCGCCAGCCACAAGCGTATCTCCTTCCCATAGTTCGCAGGAATGGGCGTAGCCTTCCTGATGCAGCCCGGCATAGCCAGCGATGATCTCATTCGTGATCCAGGTGCCGGCTTCGTCGCGTGGGGCGGCGCAGCCTCGCATCACCTGCTCGAAGGCATGGTTGAACCGAATTTGCCAAGGTCCGCCTGATTCCATGCTGCGCGCTACCTGTCGTACTTTTTTCTTTAGACTGACGGACATGAAAAATTCTGCTGTCGGCAGCACCATGCGCGGATCAGGGCTCCACCATAGGATAGGTTGATTGTCCGAATACCAAGGAAAAATCCCGTGGCGATAAGCCAGCAGCAAACGCTCAGGCGAAAGGTCAGCTCCTGCCGCCAGCAGGCCGGGCAGGCCTTCGGCTTCGGTCAGGGCCTCTGAAACCTCCGGAAAGGGCATGTCGCGTTCAAGCCAAGGAATCATCTGTGTTGTCTTCAAGGCATCTTGAAAGGATGCTGTCGTCGTGCTCAGTAGATCGGTCTGTCCGGACATTGTACAAGGCAAGAAAAATGCGAATGCAGCATGCTTTGCCAGCGCTTTGCGTCAGTCAGTCAGCCAGATATTTCATGCGTACTTAACGTGCGGGAGCGCAATCCAATGCCAATGACCATAAAGGTTGGTGACAACGCACACATCCCTTGCTTTCTGCCTGCAGCAATATTTGCGTATTGCCGCAACAGTTACAAGCATAAAGACCATCCATCGGCACTTGTCGATAGACTTTGCGATGCTCTGGGGGAAGCACTGACAGCCCCGGCTTGACGGCTTCACGTTCGTAGAAAAATACGCTGACATCGCCATCAACTTCGACAATCGCCAGCCTCACCTGACCCAGATGTTCCACGCCGCGCTGACGTAGTTCCATAAAAAATTCATCTTCGGATACATTCAATGGGAGAAGGCTGGCAACTTCGTACCGGCCTTCGCGCACCACGGTAATTGGCTTGCCCTCAACCCAGTCCCCGAATCTGGTAAAGCGGATCATGAAATACGTAGTCAGTCGATACATTGACAGCAGTACGATAAACACCATCACCACTGGCAACACGGGGACATCTTCGTAAAAGGTGACGTCCCCGGCGGCCGATCCGAGAATTAGAATCACGATCAATTCGAACAGAGAAAGCTGGCGCACCCCCCGACGTCCCGACAGTTTCAGGAAGAGAAATACCAATACATAGGCTACTAAGACGCGTAGCGCCACCTCTGCCAAAAAATCCAGAGGCAACTCGGTCAGGAGTATTCGGTTCCAGTCAAAGGTTTGCATGGTTAATTAAAAAAAGATGTTTTAGTCCTTTAGTCGGGGGCAATTGCTCTTTGGATTCCCGACTGATTCGTACAGAATGCTGCCCAGTGTAGAAGTGCTGCAAGACCAATTATTGTTACAACACAGAAGCGGCTTTGAGCGCTGACAAAAAAGCCGCTGAGTTCAGCGGCTTTTGAAACAGGGTTAAAAGGGGAGGATGTTATCCATCCATGCTGTCCCAGTTGGCTATCAAACCAGTTTTTGCCCTGACACGCTAGGATGATACAAAGGTTGGACGGTATTGCCATCTGGGTCTATGCAATACAGGCTACGTCCACCGTCGCCATGATCCTGAGGGGGGCGAGTCACTTCCACGCCTTTGAAAAGCAGATAGTCATGCCAGGCATCGACATCCTCGGGTTTGTCGACAATAAAACCAAAATGATCCAGGCGTTGGGGATCGCCGCCCGTATCCTGACGTGCACGTCCGAGTGAAAGATTGTCATTTCCGCTGGTCAAATACACTAAGTTGGCATGCGCACGGCGCAGTAATTGCATTCCGAGAATATCGGTATAAAAGCGTTCGCAAGCGTCTAGATCCTGAACTTGCAGGGCGACGTGGCGAATACCATTGAAAGAAGCAGGACGTTGCATGAGATCTCCTTGGCTATGCAAATGTTCGATAAGGTGTATTTTTGGCCAGGAACTGTAACATATCTCTTTTTAGTGCTCGCAAAGGAGATTGTATGTATTGCATCATCGTCCAGACTCAGGTCAAGCCCGGTACCCGTGGCCGTTTTCTGGAAGCCATGTTGCCGAATGCCGCAGCCTCGGTGCGTGAAGAGCCCGGTTGCCTGGTCTTTGACGTGATTGAAGACCGCGACAATGAAAACCTCTTTCATCTGTATGAGATCTATATCAATCAGGAAGCGCTGACAGCACATAAAGAAACTGGCCATTACAAGGCCAGTCGAGTTGTGGTCAATGAATTAATTGCCGAGCAAAAGGTCATTCGCGCTGATGTACTGGCGATGAATCCACCCCGAAAATAAGGCTCAGAACCTGCGCTTGTCCAATACCTTGGCTACCTTTGCAATACCGCCCGTACCACTAGCGGCACGTGCGATCAGCGTGCTGCCAATTAGTGAAGTAGCCAAGCGTCCGATCATCGAGCGCCGTCGTCCGGCCGTTGTCAGAAGATAGGCACCTGCAGCAAACACCATCAAATGCTCTCCAGGAAAATTCGGCCGCTGGCGGTCGATTTCCTTCACTGTTTTCACAATATGAGCGCCTATGTCGGCGGGCTTTTCCAGATAGGATCGCTGATTTGGCATGGTTCTTCTCCTTGGTTGATATAAAGTTTGATACAAGCAAAAACCATACCAAATCATAGACGTTAGAAAGAGTTAGTCAGCGCCTACCCCATTGATTGTCAGCCAGTCATAGTCATGATTGGGCGCGACGCTGTAAATCTCGACGAAAGCGCCTTAGGAATGCGACGATTCATAGACAAAGAGCATCCGTACTGTTAGCGGTGTGTGTTTTTGAGTGGTTAGTTCTTTTCAAACCCACGAACTCACTCCCACCTAGGAGCAGCTTAGCGTAGAAGAATTAATTGACCATAACAATTCCTTTATTTAGTAGCGGTTTTAGTCACAAATATGCTAATGTAGCAGCCGTGACTGACATGCCAGTGACGTGCGCTTAAAAACTGCTTCTGTGGAAAAAAGCGTGGCGAGGCTCCAGTGGTTGCATTTGGCAATATCAGCATCTGCAAAAATAAATTATCGCTTGATTCAAGCATCAATTTCTGGCTTTACAAAAAATTATTTTCAATAACTAATTTTTCTATCTGCGTTAGGCAAAGAAAGACACGGGAGCGGTGGAAAGAAAGTTCTTTGATGTTTAAAGCTAATGAGCTGGTATGTTGCTTTTATTTTCTACAGAATTCGTGCTGCTCTTGCTAAAAATTAAATGGCGTGACAAAATTTATGTTTAAATAAAAAATAAGCCATGTGCGCTGAATAGCGTACTTTAAATATAGTTAGTGCTTAAATGGTTTCCTATTCCTGCTTTTTCCTATTCCTATATTGGAAAAGTGGTTTTTAATTTCCCGGAGTAAAAAATGGATATCACCAAATTGTCTTTTGCAGAATTGAACGTATTGCAAGACGACGTGGCGCAGGAGCTCAAGAAGCGCGAAAAAGAAGAAGTCGCAAAGGCGCGCGAGCAAATCATGGCAATTGCACAGAACGTCGGCATTCCTTTGAATGAGCTAATTGGTGGCAAAGCAGCCAAAGTCAGTACAGGTCGTAAAGTTCCCGTGCGGTATCGTCATCCTTCCGACCCAACCCTACAATGGACCGGTCGTGGCCGTCAGCCTCAATGGATCAAGGATTGGGTAGAGAATGGTCGCTCCATGGACGCGTTGGATCTGCAGCAGACCAACTGACTTGGTTTGGACTATCTCTCAAGCGCTTATAGTTATAGCGCTTTGAAAAGGCCGCAGAAATTGCGGCTTTTTTTATCGGCGGTGCTTTACCGACTTGTGGCATCAAGCACTGCTGACCTTTAGCGCTTATGTTGGAGTCACCAATGCGACTTGTTTATTCGATGGTCTGGTGGCTGGCCATGCCTCTGGTGCTAATGCGCCTGTGGTGGCGTGGACGCAAGGAGTGTGGCTATCGGCGTTACTGGATTGAGCGCTTGGGATTTTATTCCATGGCACTACCCGCTGTAGGTGATTTTGAGGTGGCTTCGGGAAAGAACACTATACGCCACAGCTTGAAGGTAGATGATCCCCTGACGGTTCGGCAGCGTGACTCCTTGTCTCCTGCATCCAGTCAGACGGCCCCCTTGATCTGGGTACATGCGGTGTCCGTTGGAGAAACACGGGCCGCCGAGCC
Source organism: Burkholderiales bacterium (assembly GCA_038241705.1). GTDB lineage: Bacteria > Pseudomonadota > Gammaproteobacteria > Burkholderiales > Burkholderiaceae_D > JBBSSV01. The sequence continues at coordinate 11,888 of JBBSSV010000028.1, forward strand.
ATTGGTGCGCGCCTTGCTGCTAGCCTGGCCGGATCACGCCATTCTGCTGACCCACATGACGCCCACAGGCCGCGCCACGGGCGCTATCTTGTTCAAAGATCTTGGCCCACGACTGATTCAAAGCTATCTGCCGTATGACACCGGCTGGATGACGGCGCGCTTCCTTGAGTATTTTTCACCCAAGCTTGGCATCCTCATGGAAACCGAGGTGTGGCCCAACCTGTTGGCGCAATCCCAGCATCGCCAAGTCCCGATGGTGCTGGCCAACGCCCGCTTATCAGAACGCTCTCTGCGTAAGGCCCAGCGTTTTTCCGAAGTGATGCGCGAAGCGGCACGAAATTTTTCACTGGTGGCGGCCCAGACAACAGCCGATGCTCGACGCCTAAACGCCATGGGTGCAGCACCGGTGGAAGTAACCGGTAGTCTCAAGTTCGATGTTATTCCTCCCGACGACATGCTGGCCAAAGGAGCCGCCTGGCGTAAGCAACTTGGCAAGCGTCCGGTCCTGTTATGCGCCAGTACCAGGGATGGTGAAGAGACGTTGATCCTGCAAGCTTTTGCCGCAATGCTTGCCCGCAGTGCGCCTTCTGACTGGCACCAACAGCTGTTGCTGGTGATCGTGCCGCGCCATCCTCAGCGGTTTGACGAGGTGGCGCGGCTGGTACAGGACAACAAATTGCGCTTGTGCCGCCGTTCTGCTGAACTACTGCAAAGTGAAAATGACCTCGCGCTAGCGTCAGATCTGGCCACAGAAAAAGCAGCGGACCTGCTTACCACGAAGGCAGCAATAGCAAGTGAGGAAGGTGCACCCACATTCGTGCCATCCCTGCAGAATGCTCAGGTGATGCTGGGCGATTCAATGGGGGAAATGTTTGCCTACTACGCAGCCTGTGACGTGGCCTTCATTGGCGGCAGTCTTCTGCCATTGGGTGGGCAAAACCTGATTGAAGCCTGTGCTGTGGGCAAGCCGGTGCTGATCGGACCGTCGACCTTCAATTTTCAAACCATTACCGAAGAAGCGATTACAGCCGG
>JBBSSV010000029.1:0-12168 GCA_038241705.1 Burkholderiales bacterium
AATAAAAACGGGCGCTTGTCAGCGGCCGTTTTGCATGGATTCAGCGTAGAAGAGAAGTTTCTCTTTGCGCTGAAAAATGTGGCTTACAGATCCAAGTCGCTCAGACTCGGATGGTCGTCAGGCCGCCGGCCAAGTGGCCAGAAAAACTTGCGGTCAGACTCGGCGATGGGCAAGTCGTTGATGCTGGCAAAGCGGCGCTGCATGAAACCCTGCTCGTTAAATTCCCAGTTCTCATTGCCGTAGGAACGGAACCACTGACCGGAGTCGTCCCGGCATTCGTAGGTAAAGCGCACGGCAATGCGGTGGTCAGTGAAGGCCCATAGTTCCTTGATCAGGCGGTAGTCTAGCTCGCGCGCCCATTTGCGCTGTAGGAACTGGCGCACTTCTTCGCGGCCACGAGGAAATTCGGCGCGGTTGCGCCAGATGGTGTCTTCGGTATACACCTGCGCCACCCGGTCAGGATCGCGTGAATTCCAGGCGTCTTCAGCCCCACGAATCTTCTGGATGGCACTGTCGCGGATAAAGGGTGGCAAGGGCGGTTTGGTTTCCATCAAGGTCTCCTGTCAGGCAAACTTCAGACGCCGACGCTAGCTACCGATTTATGGCAGCCGAGGCCAGCAAGCGTGACCTGATGGTTGCATAGAAGTTAACACAAGGCCAATCCTTGCGACAGCCTTGTCCTTTGACCTTTACCGCTGGAAGGTGATCTGGCCCGCAACGAGGGTCGTCATTACTTGGCCGCACAGTTCATACCCGATGAAAGGGGTGTGCTTGCCCTGGCTCGCCAGAGCGCTGGGCTCGACTTTCCAGTGACGCTCGGCATCGAAAATGCAGATGTCCGCCAGGCTACCAACGCCCAGCTGTCCGGCCGATAGACCAGCCACTCGGGCCGCCTCTGAGGTCATACAGGCGATGGCGCGGGACAACGAGGCATCCCTTGCGCCACCACTGTCTTGCACCCATTTCAGCGCCAACGGCAGCAGCAGTTCCAGGCCGGTTGCACCGGGCGAGGCTTCGCCAAACGGCAGCAGCTTTTCGTCGTCATCCACCGGAGTGTGGTCGGAACAGATAACGTCGATGGTCCCATCCAGCAGGCCCTGACGAATGGCATCGCGATCACGCTGACTGCGTAGCGGCGGATTCAGGCGAGCGTTGGAATCGAAATAGCCAATATCGACATCGGTCAGGTGGATGTAATGCGCGCCGACATCGCAGCTCACCGGCAAACCTTCTTTTTTGGCGGCGCGCATCAGCTCAATGCCGGCGGCCGAAGACAAGCGGCACAGATGCACCCGGGCCCCGGTGTTGCGCACCAACTCGAAAATAGTATGCAGGGCGATGGTTTCGGCCATTACCGGCACCCCGGACAAGCCCAGGCGCGAAGCGATCGGGCCGCTGTGGGCAATCCCGTGGCGTCCTAGATGCGGATCTTGCGGGCGCAGCCAGACGGTGTAGCCGAAGGTTTCGGCGTACTGCATTGCCCGCATCAGCACCGTGGTGTTCATGATGGGCACATCCGCCTGGGAAAAGCCGATGCAGCCGGCTTCGGTCAGCTCGGCCATTTCGGTCAAGGCCTGGCCTTGCAAGCCCACGGTCAGCGCGCCCAGGGGATAGACATGGGCCTGTTTCAGGTTGCGGGCGCGGTGGGTCAGCATTTCAACCAGGCCGGGCTCATCCAGCACTGGTTCGGTGTCTGGCGGGCAAACCAGACTGGTGACGCCACCTTGCATGGCGGCCTGCATTTCGGATTCCAGCGTGGCCTTGTGCTCATAGCCGGGTTCGCGCAGGCGGGCACTCAGGTCAACCAGGCCGGGCGTGACCATCAGGCCGGTGGCATCCACGACTTGATCGGCGACAAAACCTTGGGGCAAGGCGTCTTGCCCGCCAACAGCCACCACCTTGCCATTGGCGATGAACAGGTCGGCCGGGCGGTCAATGTGGTTGGCCGGATCGATCAGGTGGCCGTTCTTGATATGGAGTTTCATCCTAGTTCCCTGCCAAAATACTCATCACGGCCATGCGCACGGCAATGCCAAAGGTCACCTGCGGCAGAATCACGGCCTGCTTGCCGTCGGCCACGGCCGACTCGATCTCTACGCCCCGGTTCATGGGACCGGGATGCATGACGATGGCATCAGGTTTGGCCAGCGCAAGGCGTTCCGTGGTCAGGCCGTAGCTCTTGAAGAACTCTTGCGCCGAAGGCAGTAAGGCGCCACTCATGCGCTCGTTCTGCAGGCGCAGCATGATGATCACGTCTACATCCTTCAGACCCTCGCGGATGTCGGTAAACACCCGCACGCCCATCTGTTCCAGCCCGCCCGGTAACAGCGTGCGCGGGCCGATCACCCGCACTTCCGGCACGCCCAGCGTGGTCAGCGCCAAGATGTCCGAGCGCGCCACGCGGCTATGCAGGACGTCGCCGACGATAGCCACCCGCAGGTTGGTGAAGTCGCCCTTGTAGTGGCGGATGGTGTACATGTCTAGCAACCCTTGGGTGGGATGGGCATGGCGGCCATCGCCGGCATTGACCACATGCACATGCTGCTGCTTGGTGTTAATCAGATGCTGGGCGATTAGATAAGGCGCGCCGGACTGAGCATGGCGCACTACGAACATGTCGGCATGCATGGCCGAGAGGTTGTCGATGGTATCGAGCAGCGATTCGCCTTTGCTGGTCGAGGATGCCGAAATATTGAGATTTAGGACATCGGCCGATAGCCGCTTGGAGGCAATTTCGAAGGTGGTACGGGTGCGGGTCGAGTTTTCAAAGAAAAGGTTGAAAACGCTTTTGCCGCGCATCAGCGGGACTTTCTTGATCTCGCGGTCACCAATGCTGACAAAGGAAGCCGCTGTGTCGAGAATACGGGTGATGATGTGATGCGGCAGGCCATCGATGGACAGCAGGTGCTGCAGCTCGCCGTCCTGATTGAGTTGCGGATTATGCATGGTTCACCGTCAGGGAAAAGCGGTTATTGTCATCGCGCTCAAGCACCAGGCTCTGGCCAGGCTCCAGCGCCACCGTGTGGGCAACAAAGTCGGCTGCGACCGGCAATTCCCGCTCGCCCCGGTCCACCAGAGCGGCCAGCATGATCCGTGCGGGACGACCATAGTCGAAAAGTTCGTTGATGGCCGCGCGCGTGGTGCGCCCGGTGTAAAGCACGTCGTCCACCAGAATGATGGTGGCACCTTCGACATCGAAGCCGATCTGGCTAGGCTTGACGTCTTCGCGCAGACCTTTTTCGGCATAGTCGTCACGATAGAACGAGACGTCGATGAAGCCCAGACGCTCAGTCAGTTGCAGGTCCTGCGCCAGACGTTCGGCTAGCCATGCACCGCCTGAGTAAATGCCCACTAGGACCAGATTGTCCGCCTGGGCGGCGGCTGTTTTGATTTGTTGCGCCAGCACCTGATACAGGGCTTCGGCATCGAGATTAGAGTGGGGCATGGTCGTCGAAGTATTGTTGCAGAATTATGGCAGCAGCTTGCGCATCGATCAACTCGCCGCGTCGCTGCGGCAGTACGGCCGAAGAGTAGCGCTCGTCTACTAGCTGGACCGCGACATCGAAGCGCCCGTGCAACTGATTGGCAAAACGCCGGCAGCGCTGGCTCATGGCATGCTCGTTACCGTCTGGATGCAAAGGCAATCCCACCACACACAGCGCAGGCTGCCAGTCGGCAATCAACACGGCCAGTGCGGCAAATTTAGCGTCGTTAGTGTCGGCACTGATGACTTGCAGTGGCTGGGCCTGGCGCATGCCGGTATTGCCCACGGCCACGCCGATGCGTTTCAGGCCAAAATCTAATGCCAGGACAGTCTGCAAGATTGGCTCAGGCGTGGCCGGCTTCGCCGGTCAGCATCACTGGATCAATGCCCAACAGACGCACTGCCGCCTCGAAGCGCTGGGACACAGGCGTGCTGAAAAGAATGACAGGGTCGGCGGCTACCGTCAGCCAGCCATTGCGCACGATTTCCTCTTCCAGTTGGCCTTCGCTCCAGCCGGCACAGCCCAGCGCCACCAGCAGGCGTTCGGGCCCATTACCAGACGCCACCGCTTCCAGTACGTCCTTGGACGTGGTCAAGGCGATGTCGACGCTGATGGCGAGGGTCGCAATTAAGCCAGGCAAGGGGGCATGCAGAACAAAGCCGCGCTCGACCTGCACCGGGCCGCCGAAGAGGAGATCGGGCATGGCGGCAAGCTGTTCCAGATCCATAGTCGGCTGCAGTTCGATCCGTTCGAACAGCGTTTCCATGCTGATGTCAGTCGGCTTGTTGATGATGACACCCAACGCGCCGTCGGCATTGTGCTCGCAAATGTAGACCACGGCGCCGCCGAATACGGGGTCCAGCATGGACGGCATGGCAATCAGAAAATGATTGGCCAGCTCCAGCTTGGAAGAAGTTGATGCAGAAGAGTCGGGCATGGGCAGGAAGAGTCAAAACCGGCAATGAACGGCCAAGGGCCGGAAGACGCATGAATACAGGATGCAAAGCATGCCAAGACTACAATGCGAATCATTTTAGCAGCTTTGTTTTTCCAATTTGGCGCGCCGGCCCGGAAAGCGGCAACGCCTCACTTCAGCGCCTGGGTTCCTTCTTTTTCCTTCCATTGTTAGCATGCAACCTTGCCGATGATCTCTCCTGACCGCGCCCCCTCTTCGTCCACTGAGCCCCACCCCCGATTCAAGCGCACCTTGGTTTGGTTTCGACGTGACCTGCGCAGTGTCGATCACGCCGCCCTGCACCAGGCTCTGTCACAAAGTGAGCAGGTGTTCTGTGTCTTCGTTTTTGACACCGACATTCTGGACCCTTTGCTGGCGCTGGGCTTGCAGACCGACCGGCGCGTCGCCTTCATTCATGCCAGCGTCGTGGCCTTGCGCGCCGAGCTGCAAGTGCTAGGCGGCGACTTGATCGTGCGCCACGCCAGCGCCGTCAGCGCCCTGCCCCAGCTGGCACAGGCATTGCAGGTCGATGCCGTCTTTGCCAATCTGGACTACGAGCCGACGGCCATCGAACGCGACCGGCAGGTCATGCGTGCACTGAAAACCAACCAGCGCCAGTTGCTGTGTTTCAAGGATCAAGTGGTCTTTCATCAAAACGAAGTTCTGACCCAAGCGGGTCGGCCCTTTTCCGTGTTCACACCCTACAAGAACGCCTGGCTCAAGCGTCTACGGAGAGACGGTGATTGGGCCAGCGCGTTGTTTGATCCTGAGAGTGCGATCACGTCATACCCGGTCGTGCCCTTGTGTCAGGCGCTGGCAGCGCCATTGCCCGATGCCTTAGCAGCGTCCATCCCTTCTTTGAAAGACATGGGATTTACATCGGTAGACTTGGCGTCGTGTGGCCTGGAGCCTGGCATGGATGGCGGCGAGGGCCAGCTTGACGCCTTCACCCCGCACATGGCGGAGTATGCGTTCGCGCGCGACTTTCCTGCTCTGGAAGGCACGTCAGGCTTGTCGGTACATCTACGTTTTGGAACGGTGTCGATTCGCAGTCTGGTGCGACGCGCGCTGGAAGTTGAACTGTCCGGGGAAGCCGCCCCGGCCTCTGAGCGCCAACCTGCCGCAACGACCTCGTCCGTGTCTGCGCCCGGACGCAGCGGCGCCCTCACCTGGCTGTCGGAACTGATCTGGCGTGATTTTTATTTCATGATCCTGGACCATTTCCCACAGGTCGCTACCGACGCCTTCAAGCCCGAATACGACAATATCGAATGGGAGAGCGGAGCCGAGGCCGATGCCCTGTTCGTGGCCTGGTGCCAGGGCTCTACTGGTTATCCTTTGATTGATGCCGCCATGCGCCATTTTGCGGCCAGCGGTCAGATGCACAACCGCCTACGCATGGTCACGGCGTCTTTTCTGATCAAGGACTTGGGTTTGGACTGGCGTCGTGGTGAGGCGTATTTCGCGCGTACCCTGAATGATTACGATCAAGCTGCCAACAACGGCGGCTGGCAATGGGCCGCCTCATCCGGCTGCGATGCCCAGCCTTTTTTCCGGATTTTTAATCCGGTGACGCAGTCGCGCAAGTTCGATGCTGACGGCGTCTTCATCCGTCGCCATCTGCCCGAACTGGCAGCCCTGGATGCACGCGCCCTCCATGAGCCTTGGCTGGCGCCGGCTGCCGTGCTGCAGCGGTCTGGCATCGTGCTCGGCCAGACCTATCCGCGCCCAGTGGTGGAGCATGACGTTGCCCGCCTGCGCACCCTAGAGCGCTATGCCGTGGTAAAAAAGTAAGCCACTAGTCTGGATGTGTCCTGCTCAGGTTACGAGCAGGGCTACTTCCCTTTGCGTGCTGTCCTGTTTGAGACAACTGGCTACCTGTTCCAGCAACGCCAAGTCTTGATAGGGTTTGCCCAGATAGGCGTTGACGCCCAGCGTTTCGGCGTAGCGCCGATGCTTGGCAGCGGTGCGCGAGGTGATCATGATGATCGGCAGGGTTCGAGTGCTTTCGTTGCCGCACAGATGGCGGGTTAGTTCGAACCCGTCCATGCGCGGCATTTCAATATCCAGCAGCATCACGTCGGGCGTCACCGATTGCAGCTGTTCCAGTGCATCCAGCCCATCCTTGGCCAGCAGCACCTGATAGCCGGCGCGCAGCAGCAGGCGCTGCGTCACGCGGCGCACGGTCAGTGAATCATCCACGACCATGATGAGCGGCTGGCTGCTCAAGGCGGGCGCAGCGACAACCGGTGCTGGCGGCGCGCTAACTGCCGAGGTCGATGGTAAGGCTGGCGTCTGTACCCGCTCGCGCGACTGCATCGCTGCCGGGTCCAGAATCAACACGACTTCGCCAGAACCGAGCACCGTGGCCCCCGCCACCCCTGCCACCCGCGCTAGGTGCGGGCCGGCTGGCTTGAGTACGACTTCGCGGTTGCCCAGCACTTGGTCGACATGCAACGCCAGCAAGCCCTGTGCAGCGCGCACGATGACCACTGGCGTTGGCAACTGCGGCAGCGGCACGGTGCTTTCTGCGCCCAGCAAGACTGGCAGGTACGCCAGCGCAGGGGTCTGCTCGCGCCAGTCGACCATGCCGCGCTGATGAGCCGCAGCCAAGGCGGCCGGCTTGAGTTGCTGCACGTGCTCGATTGCTGCTGCCGGCAGGGCGTAGGTGCGCTTGCCGGCCTTGACCAGCACCACCTGGCTGACCGCCAGCGTCAACGGCAAGCGGATGTCGAACTGCGTGCCCTGCCCGGCCGTACTTTGCAGGCTGACGCGCCCGCCCAGATGTTCCGCCTCGGCACGGACCACGTCCATGCCAATGCCACGCCCGGCCAACTCCGTCACCTCCGAGGCGGTCGAAAAACCGAGCTCAAAAATCCATTGCTGCAGCACGTCTTCCGCGACCTCAGCGCCCGCAGCGACCAGGCCCAAGCTTTCCGCCTTGGCCCTAATCTGCCGCATATCCAATCCCTGGCCGTCATCCTTACAGACAATCACTACCTGACGGCCCTCGCGCCGCACTTGCACCTGCAGCTGTCCGACGCCATCCTTGCCGACAGCGCGGCGGCCAGATTCAGACTCGATGCCATGCACGACCGCATTGCGCAAGAGATGCTCCAGCGGCCCGACCATGCGCTCCAGTACCTGGCGGTCAACTTCGACTTCGGCACCCTGGATATCCAGGCTGACGCGCTTGCCCATTTCCTTACCCGTCCGACGACAGACTCGATAGAGGCGCTCGGTGATGCTGCCAAAAGGCACCATCCTCATGCGCAGCAGGTCTTCTTGCAAGGAGCGATTCAAACGGGCTTGTGCCGCCAGATCAAGCTGGGCTTGCTCGGTCGTTCTTGCCAAGCTTTGCTGCACCGACCCCACATCGTTGACGCTTTCGGCCATCATCCGCGTCAGCTCCTGCAAGCGGGTGAAGCGGTCAAATTCCAATGGGTCAAACTCGCGCTCGCTGCCTTGCCACTGCTGCTGAGCGGCGATCCGGGATTCGGCCTGGATTTCCATTTCTCGCAATTGATGCTGCAGACGCATTACGTTTTCATTCATGTCGTGCAGGGCGGCATGCACGGCTTGGATTCGGTCTTCAACCCGAGAACGGGCAATGGCAATTTCACCAGCCTGGTTGGCCAGGCCCTCTAGCAGATCAGCCCGGACCCGCACTAGCAAGCCAGCAGCAACTGGCTGTTTCGCCATTGGCGCAGACGTGGCAGGACGCGCAGGGAAAACCGGTTCGGTTGCTGCTGACGCCAAGGCCGTTGGCTGCGGTCGCAAGCGCTCGAACAGCCGGCGGCTGTCGTCGAACTGTTCCAACAGCTCTTCCAGCAGTGCTGGGGCAGCGATGCCCAGACGGCTAATTTGCTCGATCCGACTTTCCAGCTGATGCAGTTGCTGACCCAGTTGCATGGCACCGGTCATTCGTGCACTGCCTTTCAGGGTATGCAAATAGCGCAGCAAAGCGGCGATTCCTGCTGTCTCGTTTGGCTGCTGCATCCATTGGCGCAGGGTAGCTTCCAGTGCAGACAAGAGTTCATTGCCCTCTTCCAGAAAGACTGGCAGTAAATCCTGGTCCAGCTCGTCGCGCGGGGCCAGGGCTTGCGCCAAAGCGACATCGCGTTCAAATAAAGAGTCAATTGGCGACCGCGCCAGCGAAGTTTCTGCTGAGTTTTTGACGACTGTCGTTTCTGTTGTAGCAGTGAATTCCGGCGGAGGCGCAGCCTGCGGTGTCAGCTCGGCATGGAGTTGTATCTGGGATGCTTCATTCCTTTCAAGGAACGCCGCTTGCCACTGGCTGGCAAGTACTGCCTGCTCTGGGATTGCTGCTTCTGCTTCTGCTTCTGTATTTGCTGCCTCTACCGTGAGAGACTCGGATTGAAGCAAAAGCAGGTCGTCCGAGATGGGCATGCCCCTTTCTGGATGAATCTCTACTGACGACAAGATCAGCGCGGTTGACGAAACACGCTCGTCACGACGTTGCAATCGTGCATGCAAGGCTTGCAGTGCGTGTAGCTGCTGTAAAGCGGGCAAGGCAGGCTGCAACTGCTTCCACTGCGCCAACATGGTTTGAACAGTCGAGACCGACTGGCTCAGGGTTTCGATGTCCAGGGGCTGCAGCGCGACTGGCCGGCGTAACAGCCAATGCAGAACCTGCTCTAGGCGGCTGCTAAGCTCGCGCAAGGATTCAAATCCGACCGTGGCCGAACTACCCGCCAGAGAATGAGCGGCATGTACAGCCAGCAAGCCGGTACTGCGTTGCGCCGTGCTTTTCCAGGCGTGGACATCCTGCTGAAGTACCTGCGCCAACTGTTCTGCCTCAGCTAGAAAAATGGCATGCAAGGCAATCGTTAACCTCAAGGGGCCGATCTGAACATCCCTAAATGGCTGTATGAGCGGCTCTGGCGAAACGGTTACTTCAACGGCTCCTTCTTCAGGCTTCGTTATGTGTTCCTGCGTCGCGATCATGTCTGCTACAGACGGGAGAGGGGCAACTTCGGATGCAGATGAATGCGCTGGCACGACGCCTGCATCCATTCCTGGCGGGACTATCAGCGCGGCAGCTGGCTGCTCTGATGCCGCGCCGAGGCTGTCCGACTTCCCCGCTGGATGAAGCAAGGCCAACTCGGGCGTCGACCTTGCTTCCTCTTGCTTGATTAGCGTCTCTTTTTCATGGTATTGAGGCTGCGTGCCGGCTGCTTGCTTCTGCAAGCGATCTACCCAGGGATGTAATGTCGCATACGCCTGCTCCACTTTCCTGAATAGGGCCGTGTTGACATTAGTCTTAGCCGCTAGGACTTGGTTGAGCTGTTGCTCTGCCTCCCACGCCACCTCCGCCAAATCGGTTAATCCAACCATGCGCCCACTGCCCTTGATCGTATGGAAGCAACGCCGCAGGGTAATTAGATGTTCAGGCCGAGGCTGGCTACGGCAAAGGGGTAAGGTTTGGGTAACGCAAGCCAGCATTTCCATGGCTTCGCCCAAAAAAATGTCGCGCAACTCCGCGTCCTCTTGCACCGTCGCAGCTTCAGCAAAAGCAGCTTTGCCTAGCTGCGCGTTGGCAGCAACTGGTGCCCTGTCTTTTTCGTTGATTGCGCGAGTGTTGGGTGCTGCTTCAAATGCGTTGTCCTCTTGCATGTCTGCCTGCGCCATGGGAACCAGCGCTGGTTCCTGCACACTGTCGTTGCTACCCTGCCCCGATAGCACCGCTGGCTTGGACTGTTGGGGATCACGCCGACTCAGCAAGGAGCTGACCGGATCGAATACATGGCTGCTGCCAGCCTGCTCTGTGGACAAGAGCAACTCGTCCAAGAAGAAGCTCAGCGCACCCATGTTGTGCGCGAGATTGCTCAGTACCGTCGGGTCTAGGAGGACAGATGTTTTTACCGCCGGCAGGACAGTCTCGGACTCCAACGCCTCACCCTCTGGGGTCTTGTCAGCCCCAGCCTCTGTGGCTAGCTTTCCCAATATGGCTGACAGGTGGACAAGCGTCAGAGTCGCCTCGCGCTTCTCCAGAAATTCCAGAACAGTTTGCAACTGCTGCACCAAGCGCTGCGCCTGCTCCAGCCTAGCAGTGCCAGTTGGTGCCATGGCGTCCAGATAGTCTTCCAGCAGCTTTTCCGCCTGACACAGGCTGGCCTGCATTTGTTGCACCAGTGCTACATGGGCCTGAGCCTGCTGGCATTGAAGGAAAAACAAATCCTGCTGCTCGTTCTTCTCCGATAACAATGCATCCGCACGGATCAAGCGCTGGCAGCGTGCTTCCACATGTGCAGCCAGATCGGTGGGCCACTGTCTGGGTTGTTCCAGCATCTGCTCGATAAACAATATACTCGCGGCAACTTCCATACTGTGCGCTGGAGAGGGCTGCTGCAGGCTGGCTTCCTCCAATTGCTGTGCAAGACAGACCAGTAAGGGCTGTAAGGCCGGCATGCACTGCTGCATGTCTGCCTCGGACAGCGGCAATCGTATGGGTTGCAATACCGCCTCACCCCTCGTCCCCGACTCCGCCATTTGTTCCCAGCGCACCTTGGCCGCCTGCAGGAATACCTGCATCTGCGCAATCGCTGACTCGTCTAGAGGGCCGTAATGCGACTGGCGAAAATCCGTTGGCAAGGGAGCATGCAGATGATGGTTAACCAGCAATGCCTGTACCTGTGGCGACGGTGTGGGCAGGCTGGCCAGCAGAAATAACGCTTCCTGCTGCAAGGTTGGGGGCGGTTTCACTGAAATGGAGGTCTCCAGACGCCGCAAATAACGGCTGCACCCTGCCAACCACTGCTTGAGTCCCAGATTTAACGCTACCTGATCGGTTTTGAGTGCCTCCCCCAGGACTTTGGCAATTTGCCAGAAATCAGCTGTGGTGGCGTTGGTCGCCAGTTGCCCGGCCTGCTTCAGGCTATGCGCCAGACCGGCCAGGTTTTCACCCTTGGTCCGCCCCTGCAGAATGGGCAGTAGCTGTGCCTCGAAGCGCTGGCGCAGCGCACCAACTTTGGCCTTTGTTTCCTGCGGATTGGATAGTGACTCTGCTTCGTAGGCTGCAGATTCTTTTTCAGGCTGCTCCGAAGGGTTGATGGGGAAAAGCAAAGCGGCCGGGCTGGTATGCAGCCGACCACTGGCCTGTTGCAAGGCCTCATAAGCAGGAAACAGATAAATGGCTGAAGGGGGAGACCGTGACAGCAATGCATCCAGATAGTCAGGAATGCTGCGGCACGTCAGAAGCAGAGCCTCTCGTCGTGCTGTCGTCATGGTGCCCTGACCCGACTGTACTTCCTTCAGGCTGGCGACAAAAGTTGCCAGCACTAGGCTGCTTCCAGCCTCCGTGAACAAGCGCGTTACGTTTTCTACCTGCCTGACTTCTCGCAGGACAGACTCCGGCAACGCAAAGTCTGGCGTCTCGCTGTCCTGCTCTGCATCGGTTAAGGCAACACTGACCCGCAGCAGTGCCTGCCGAATCTCAGCGACAACCTGTGCCAACGGCCCGGCCTGGCCCGAAAAAAACGAAGACGTGGCGGAAGAAGGAATGCGCATGACTGCCTCATGGGAAAACATGCTCAGCGCGAAGGCTGAAAGCATGAGTCTGGACTGCGTAACAGAAGAATGACACGCCATCAGCGCGCATTTTTCTGTCAGATGACAATGCGCGCCTACAGCTACGCAGGCACCTGAGCGCTGTTAAGCCACCACCCGAAAACGCGATACCGAGTTCTTGAGTTCGTCGGCTAAGGC
>JBBSSV010000030.1:0-11984 GCA_038241705.1 Burkholderiales bacterium
GCAGGTGGTGATTGGGGTGTGGTCTAGCGCAAGCAGGCTGGCATTGCCTGTCAGCCCTTGCAGCAGACGCGCCGCCTGGGGTGCCTGGGTCGCCAAGATCACGCCGTCAAAAAGCTGGCTGGCTTGTTCACTCAGGGTGCTATTTAGCCGCAGTTGCCATTGGCGGCCTTGCTGCTGCAAACCCTTGACCGGCTTCTGGCAATAGAGATGGGCTCCCTGCTTGACCAGCCGCTGCAAGGCGGTGCCGGGGAAGAGGGCGGTCATGTCCAGACGTGGAATCAGCATGTCGGAATCCGCTCTGGCTGCACCGAGACTGTCGCGCAGGATATTTAAAAACACTTTGGCCGAGGCGACTTCTGGTGGCGTATTCAGTGCAGCAATGCATAAGGGTCGCCACATCAGGCGCACCAGGCGCGGCGTTTGCTCGAAGCGCTGCAGCAGTTCGTTCACGCTGCAATCCTGTTCTAGCTGCCAGCCCATCCAGCGCGCGGCGGAAGAAAAACGGACCAACGCCAGTTTGTCCTGCCTATCTAGCCCTTGAGCGCGCAATAAGGCACTCAACAAATGAAACGGTGCAGGCAAGCGCGCCGCCATAAATGTCATGCCATTGGTGCCGGTCGGATAGCACATCTGCAGCGGCAAACGCAGGAATGCATCCTCGATGGACAGGTCGACCTGACGCATGCGTTTCAGCGTTTCCGAATAGGCACCCAGCAGGATGTGCTGACCGTTATCCAGCACATGCCCATTGATATGCACCTGGCGAGCGCGACCACCCGGTGTCTTGGCGGCTTCAAAGATCGTGACCTGATGGCCACGTGCCTGTAATTCCAGCGCAGCAGCGCAGCCAGCCCAGCCGGCTCCGATCACAGCAATATGGGGAGAAGAAGGCGGCCTAGCCGCGGACATAAGTTTTCCACGCCAGCCAGAGCTTGCGGATAGGCGTCAAGGAAATGTGTTGGTTCAGCACATGAAAGCCATCCCGTTCGATTTCCGTTAGTAAGGTACGGTAGATCGCTGCCATCATCAGGCCCGGGCGTTGTGCTTTTCGGTCTGCGGGAGGTAACAAGGCCAGCGCTTCATCATAGGCGCGCTGAGCCCGCTCGACCTGGAACTGCATTAATTGCTCGAAGGCGGGGGTATGGCGGGCATGCAGAATATCGGCGGCGGTTACCTTGAAACGTTGCAGCTCACTGTTAGGCAGATAGATTCTTCCTTTGCGCGCGTCGTCGCCTACGTCTCGAATGATGTTGGTCAGCTGTAAGGCCAGTCCCAGTTTTTCCGCATACTCCAGCGTTTCAGGCTGGGTGACACCAAAAATGCGTGCCGACAACAGGCCAACGACGCTAGCCACGTGCCAGCAATAGCGCTGCAAGCCAGGAAAGTCCAGATAGCGGGTCTGGTCCAGGTCCATCTCCATGCCATCAATGATGGCCTGCAGATGTTTACCGTCCAGATCGAATGGTTTGAGATGTGGCTGCAGCGCCTGAGTCACGGGATGACTGGGATTGCCTTCGAGCATGCTTTGCACTTCCTTGCGCCACCAAGCCAACCTGGTCCGCGCCACCGTGGAGTCGGTGCAGTCGTCGACCGTATCGTCCACTTCGCGGCAAAAGGCATACAGGGCCGTAATCGCCCGCCGGCGCTCAGGCGGCAGAAACAGGAAGCTGTAGTAAAAGCTAGATCCGCTTTTAGCGGCCTTTTGTTGGCAGTAGTCGTCGGGGGACATAAAAAGAAAAGCAATCCAAAGCCGCTATGCTAGCCGACTTTTGCATGGTGGAACAAAGTTGCGCCTTCAGGCAGACCGGGCACGCTGGCTTGCGATAAGAGTCGCCTGACAAGGGAATGTCAAAAGTTGGAGTCATGCTGAATCGGCCTGGACATAGGGCGCATCCTGGCTGCACGCCACAGCATGCGCGCCCAGTCGCTTGTTTGAAGCTGGGGGCGACGCCGAAACACGTCGTAGTCGACTGCCTCGATACGTTCGATAATGCGCAAGCCTCCCTGGACAATCAAGCGCAACTCCCAGCCAATTCGTCCCGGCAAGTGGTGCACTAAGGGAGCGCCTGCCAGCATCATGGCCCGGGCACGTTGGAGTTGATGGTTCATCAGAGCGCGCCAAGGCTCATCGACGCGTTTTTCCGCCAGCCAGGATTCATTCACGCCGAACAGAAGCAGGTCTTCCTGCGGTATATACACCCGACCCTTGCCCCAGTCAATATGCACATCCTGGGCGAAATTGATGAGTTGAAGGGCGGAGCAAATCTCGTCCGAGGCACCCAGGTGGTCGATTTCGTCGGCCTCGTACAGTTGCAACATCAAACGTCCCACCGGATCTGCAGAACGGCGGCAATAATCCAACAGATCGACGGCCAGTTCATAGCGGGTTGTAACCACGTCCTGCCGAAAGGCCGAGAGCAGATCGTAGAAAGGATTTAAAGATAAATCATAGTCCGACACCACCTGTGCCAGATTGTCAAACAGGGGAGATCCCGTCGCCTGTTCTTGCCCTATACAATCCAGACTAATGCGGTAACGTTCCAAGGCTTCTAGACGCTGTTCGGGCGCAGCATCACCTTCATCAGCCAAGTCATCGGCGCTGCGGGCAAAGGCGTAGATGGCTTGCACAGCAGGGCGCAGGCGTGCCGGTAACAATACCGAAGCAACGGGGAAATTCTCGTAATGGTCAACCGACATGGCACTGGATGAAAAGAGAAAAAGGCAGGCACGTGCAAAGAAGAAATTGAAGCAGGCTGCAAGGCTTGTCCATGCAACGGCCCTGATTAAAGCACATTTGCTCTTATTAGAGGGCCAGATGGAGCAGCAACAGCGGACGCAATTCACAGGAGTTGTAGCCAGTGTGCGTGCTTGCTTGTGTGAGCCTAGTCATGGCTGGCGCCTACAAAGGCAATGTGATGTGCATGCTTATTCTGTCGAAAGCGCGCCGCCAATAGAAAAAATCCAGTAAAATGCGCAGCAGAAGTTTTATAGCCGCAGCAGGCAGCAGTCGGGCGACCCATTGGCAACACCGGTCGCCCTTTGCATTGCTGGCATTCCTACGCGCGAGGATGGCGAAATTGGTAGACGCACCAGGTTTAGGTCCTGACGCCAGCAATGGTGTGGGGGTTCGAGTCCCCCTCCTCGCACCACGAAATTTTTATTGATTTGGACGAAATACATGGCAACTGCAGTCGAAACCCTGGAAAAACTTGAGCGCCGGATGACGATCACGTTGCAGCTCGCAAACGTGAATGCCGAAGTCGAAAAGCGCCTGAAGGAACGCGCCCGCTCGGCGAAGGCGCCCGGTTTTCGCCCTGGTAAAGTTCCCATGAAAATGGTCGCTGCGCAGCACGGCGCTCAGGTTGAAAACGAGGTGCTGAACGAGCAGGTTGGCCGCGCGTTTGCAGAAGCCGCCAGGGAAAACAACCTGCGCGTTGCCGGTTACCCCAACATCACACCCAAGGAAAACGCCGACGAGGCGGCTGAAGCCATCGAGTTCGACGCCACCTTCGAGGTGTATCCGGACGTCAAGTTCGGTGAACTGAGCACAGCCGAGGTCGAAAAGGCCGTTGCCGAAGTAACGGATGTCGAAATTGACAAGACCGTCGACATCCTGCGCAAACAGCGCTCACACTTTCACGTCAAGGGCGAACAGGGTGCGCATGGCGATGGCGGTGAAGACCAGTCTGCACAGAGTGGCGATCAAGTCACCATTGACTTTGTCGGCAGCATCGACGGCACCGAATTCGAAGGCGGCAAGGCCGAGGACTTCGTCTTCGTTCTGGGCGAAGGCCGCATGTTGCCCGCGTTCGAAGAAGGTACCATTGGTCTGAAGGCAGGCGAATCCCGCACCTTCAACGTAACCTTCCCAGAGGACTATCATGGAGAAGACGTGGCTGGCAAAACAGCTGAATTCACGCTGACACTGAAAAAGGTCGAGTGGGCGCATCTGCCTGAGGTCAATGAAGATTTCGCCAAATCCCTGGGCATCGAAGACGGCGATATCGCCAAAATGCGCGAAGATATTCGCATCAATCTCGAGCGTGAAGTCAAGACTCGAGTCCAGTCCAAGACCAAGGATAGCGTCATGGATGCCTTGATCCAAGTGACTGAGCTGGACGTGCCCAAGACCCTGCTGGAACAGGAAGAGCAGCGCCTAGCGCAAATGATGCGTCAGGATATGGCCCAGCGCGGCATGGACATCAAGGACATGCCTTTCCCGCCCGGCGTCTTTACCGATCAAGCGGAGCGTCGCGTGCGTTTGGGGTTGATCTTGGCCGATATCGTCAAGGAAAACGAGCTTCATGTCACACCTGAGCAGGTCAAGGCGCAAGTCGAAGACTTTGCCCGCAGCTATGAAGATCCGCAGCAGGTGATCCAGTATTACTACAGCGACCGCAATCGTCTGGCCGAAGTCGAGGCTTTGGTGCTGGAAGAGAACGTGGTCAAGTATGTGCTGGACAAGGGCAAGGTCACTGAAAAGAAATTCGAGTTTGACGAATTGATGAGTAATAACGCACAAGCCTGAGGCAGGTGCGTTCTCCAAGAGGAAAACCAATGAGCGGCATCATACGAAATTCCGCACTTGACACCGAAATGCTTGGCATGGTCCCGATGGTGATCGAGCAAAGCGGTCGGGGTGAGCGCGCGTACGACATTTATTCGCGCTTGCTCAAGGAACGAGTGATTTTTCTAGTGGGCCCGGTCAACGACCATACGGCAAATGTGATCGTGGCGCAGTTGCTGTTCCTGGAAAGCGAGAATCCTGACAAGGACATCTCGCTTTACATCAACTCGCCCGGCGGTTCGGTGTCTGCGGGCATGGCGATTTTCGATACAATGCAGTTCATCAAGCCGGACGTATCGACGCTGTGTACTGGTCTGGCAGCTTCCATGGGCGCCTTTTTGCTAGCAGCTGGCGCCAAGGGCAAGCGCTTCTCGTTACCCAACTCACGCATCATGATCCACCAGCCACTGGGTGGTGCCCAGGGTCAGGCTGCCGATATCGAAATCCAGGCCCGGGAAATACTTTACCTGCGTGAGCGCCTGAACCAGATCCTTGCCGACCAAACCGGCCAGTCGGTCGAGCAGATCAGCAAGGACACGGATCGAGATAACTTTATGTCTGCGAAACAGGCCATGGAATATGGAATGATCGATCAGGTATTGAGCACTCGTTCCTGATTTATCATTGCGCCACAAACGCCCGGTCCTCTTTGGCCCGGGCGTTTTGCTTTGTAACAGCCGCCACCTTGGAATATGATTTTCTTGAGCGGTATCGTGACGACCTGCGGATTCGCAGGTAAGATCAAACTAACTTTAATTCGGTGACCTTTTTCCATGTCCGATAAAAAATCTTCCAGCGCTGAAAAACTGTTGTACTGCTCCTTCTGTGGCAAAAGCCAGCACGAAGTAAAAAAACTAATCGCCGGGCCATCTGTATTCATCTGCGACGAGTGCATCGACCTGTGCAATGACATCATTCGTGATGAAGCTGCCGGCATTGAAGTAGCGCCGGGGACCAATTCCGATCTGCCGATCCCCCAGGAAATCTATGACTTGCTGGGTGAGTACGTCATTGGGCAGGATGCCGCAAAGCGAATCCTCGCAGTAGCGGTCTATAACCACTACAAACGTCTCAAGCATCGAGGCACGAAAGATGGGATTGAGTTAGCTAAAAGCAATATTTTGCTAATTGGCCCTACCGGTTCAGGCAAAACCCTGCTGGCTCAAACGCTGGCACGGATGCTGAATGTTCCCTTCGTCATTGCCGACGCTACCACCTTGACCGAAGCCGGGTATGTGGGCGAGGACGTGGAAAACATCATCCAGAAGCTGCTGCAAAGTTGCAATTACGAGATTGAAAAGGCCCAGAAAGGCATCATCTATATCGATGAGATCGATAAGATCTCCCGCAAATCTGACAATCCTTCGATTACGCGCGACGTCTCGGGCGAAGGCGTGCAGCAAGCACTGTTGAAGCTAGTGGAAGGCACGATGGCTTCGGTGCCACCTCAGGGCGGACGTAAGCATCCCAACCAAGACTTTGTCCAGCTTGATACCACTAACATTATGTTCATTTGTGGTGGAGCATTCGATGGCCTGGCTAAGATTATTTCGGAACGCTCTGAAAAGAGCGGGATTGGTTTTGGTGCCAACGTCAAGAGCCAGACGGAGCGTTCGGCCAGTGAAGTCATGTTGGGGGTCGAGCCAGAAGATCTGGTGAAGTTCGGCCTGATTCCCGAACTGGTCGGTCGCTTACCTGTGGTTGCGGCACTGACCGAACTCAACGAGGAAGCGCTGATCCAGATTTTGTTGGAGCCTAAGAACGCCTTGGTCAAGCAATATGCCAAGCTACTAGAAATGGAAGGGGCCGAGCTTGAAATCCGCCCGGGAGCCATGCATGCCATTGCACGTAAGGCATTGGAACGGAAAACGGGCGCCCGTGGTCTACGTTCTATTCTCGAGAATGCCCTGCTGGATGTCATGTTCGAGCTGCCCAGCTTGAAAGACGTGGCCAAGGTTGTGGTGGACGAAAACACGATTACGCAAGGTGCCAAGCCCTTGCTGATTTACCACGAGCAACCTAAGGTGTCGGGTGCTAAATAAGGGTTGATGCGTTGACGAATGTTCGGAAAGACGGAAAAACCCCCAGGAAAATAAGGATTTAACCGGATTTCTGAACAAAAGCGCTAAAGTTTGATCCACCCTTTATTACACAGGCTTACAGTCTCTAGCCACCCGAAGGTTACTTCGTGCGTGGCTCTTGGTATTTGTGGTGGTGCGCAAGATGGTGCATCGGGTCATCGATCTTGAAATATTGCAAGTCGGGCCCATCTCATAAGTAGAGCCCCCGCTCTTGTTCTCAAGTTCCGCGGCCTGCTTCTCTTTCGCATCCCTTCGTAAATGTACGTGAGATGTACCCCTTGTTATTGAATAAGGCTCGCCATGACGACTACCTCTACAAGTTCCAAACAGATTCAACTGCCGCTATTGCCGCTGCGCGATGTCGTGGTTTTCCCCCATATGGTCCTTCCTCTGTTCGTGGGACGGCCAAAGTCGATCCAGGCGCTCGAGGCAGCAATGGAGCAGGGAAAAAGCATCATGCTGGCAGCTCAGAAAGCCGCATCTAAGGATGAGCCCACGGCCGAAGACATTTATGAAATCGGCTGCATGGCAAATATTTTGCAAATGCTGAAACTGCCTGACGGTACCGTTAAGGTCTTGGTCGAAGGCGAACAGCGCGCCCGCATTCTGAGTATCCAGGAAAAGGACGGCTATTTCATTTCTGATCTGACTCCCATCGAAGCGGAGGAAGGTGATGATTCAGAGATCGAGGCCATGCGGCGTACCATCGTGCAGCAGTTTGATCAGTACGTAAAACTAAACAAAAAAATACCCCCTGAAATCCTGACTTCCCTGGCTGGCATCGACGATGCCGGGCGCTTGGCGGATACGATCGCCGCTCATTTGCCTCTGAAACTGGAGCAAAAGCAGGTTATTCTCGAGATATTCAACGTTGCCAAGCGCCACGAGCACCTGCTTGGGCAATTGGAGGGCGAACTCGATATTTTGCAAGTCGAGAAGCGCATTCGCGGTCGCGTCAAGCGGCAGATGGAAAAATCTCAGCGTGAGTACTACCTGAATGAGCAGGTCAAGGCCATTCAGAAAGAATTGGGTGAAGGCGAAGAAGGCGCCGATCTGGAGGAGCTCGAGAAAAAGATCGTCGCTGCCAAGATGCCTAAGGAAGCACGCGAAAAAGCCATGTCTGAGCTGAAGAAGCTGAAGATGATGTCGCCCATGTCTGCAGAATCCACGGTGGTGCGCAACTATATCGACGTCCTTGTGGGCCTGCCTTGGAAGAAGAAGTCCAAGGTCAACAATGACTTGGTCAATGCTGAAAAGGTCCTGAATGACGACCACTATGGGCTGGATAAGGTCAAGGAGCGTATTCTGGAGTATCTGGCTGTACAGCAACGCGTCAGCAAGTTGAAGGCACCCATCCTGTGCTTCGTCGGTCCTCCGGGCGTGGGTAAGACCTCATTGGGGCAATCGATTGCGCGTGCGACCAACCGAAAATTCGTGCGCATGGCCTTGGGTGGTGTGCGTGACGAGGCCGAGATCCGAGGTCATCGTCGTACTTACATTGGTTCCATGCCAGGCAAAATATTGCAAAGCCTGACCAAGACCGGTGTGCGTAATCCCTTGTTCCTGCTGGATGAGATCGACAAGCTGGGCATGGATTTCCGGGGCGACCCTTCTTCGGCCTTGCTAGAAGTGCTGGATCCCGAGCAGAACCACACTTTTTCAGATCACTACGTCGAAGTCGACTTTGATCTGTCTGATGTGATGTTCGTGGCGACTTCTAACTCCTACAACATTCCGCCTGCCTTGCTGGACCGGATGGAAGTGATTCGCCTGTCGGGGTATACGGAAGATGAAAAGCTGAATATTGCTCAACGTTACTTGTTGCCAAAACAGATTCGCAACAACGGCTTGAAAGAAGGCGAGATCAGCATCACTGAAAGTGCCATTCGGGACATCATCCGTTACTACACCCGCGAAGCGGGCGTACGTTCTCTCGAAAGAGAGATGTCGCAGATTTGCCGCAAGGTGGTCAAGATGTTGCTGCTGAAAAAGCAGGACAAAAAAGTGACGGTCTCACCCAAGAATCTGGATAAATTCCTTGGGGTACGTCGTTTCGACTTCGGCATGGCAGAAAAGGATAACCAGGTTGGACAGGTAGTTGGTCTAGCATGGACCGAGGTGGGCGGAGATCTCTTGACCATTGAAGCGATCAGCGTGCCGGGCAAAGGCAATATCGTGCGTACTGGCACTTTGGGTGACGTGATGAAGGAATCAATCGAGGCAGCCCGCACGGTGGTACGCAGCCGCGCTAAGAAGTTGGGAATCCGTAGCGATCTGTTCGAAAAAAGTGACATTCACGTCCACGTACCTGAGGGCGCTACGCCCAAGGACGGTCCATCGGCCGGCATAACCATGACCACGGCCCTAGTATCGATCTTTACAGGCATTTCGGTGCGGGCTGATGTTGCCATGACCGGTGAGATCACCTTGCGAGGCGAGGTGTTGGCCATCGGCGGCCTGAAGGAAAAATTGCTGGCAGCACACCGTGGCGGCATCAAGACTGTGCTGATTCCAGAACAGAACGTAAAGGACCTTGCGGAGATTCCTGACAATGTCAAAAACAAGTTGGAAATCGTGCCAGTACGATGGATCGACAAGGTGCTTGAAATTGCGTTGGAGCGCCAGCCGGTGCCCTTGACCGACGAGGAAATGGCGGAAGGCGATGCCGCCTTGGCCAAAGCTAGGGAAGGCGCAAGATCTGATGCCGTAGTTAAGCATTGAGTCAAAGCGTGTGTTTTTGTGAGGGCGGCGGGTTGGGCGCAACCTTGAACTTGAAGCATTCTCAAGTTTGAACCAGCCGCTAGTAACTCTCATGGCAGCTGGGAGGTTTGAAAAAACCTCCCAGCTGTTTGTTTTGCAGCATTGTTGCAAGTGCGTAGCAATCCAGCTTGACACTCTGTGGCCTGGCTAGTTTAATACGGGCTGCAGTTGTTTATGCTTGCGCAAGTGATCCAATAACAACCTGACCCTTGCGTAATTCATTTTTTGAGGGGGCGTGAGTGAATAAGACAGAATTGATCGACCATATTGCCGAATCCGCAGAAGTGTCGCGCACCGTTGCTGGCAAAACTTTAGATGCCATGCTGGAAGCAGTGACAAGCACTTTGAAGGAAGACGGAACGGTAACATTAGTCGGTTTTGGGACATTTTCGGTAGGTGAGCGTACCGCCCGCACAGGGCGTAACCCTCGCACCGGTGAAGCAATTAATATCGAAGCTGCACGCGTGCCAAAATTTAAACCTGGCAAAGCTTTGAAAGATGCTGTACGATAACGATCTTTAGCGGCCATGCAAATGACGGCTAAAGTCTGACGAGATAAGGTGCGGGTGCTTAGCTCAGTTGGTAGAGCGGCGCCCTTACAAGGCGTAAGTCGGGAGTTCGAGCCTCTCAGCACCCACCAATCAGTCAGGCAGCGTGGTGAAAGTCATGCATACAAGGAGTGGTAGTTCAGTTGGTTAGAATACCGGCCTGTCACGCCGGGGGTCGCGGGTTCGAGCCCCGTCCACTCCGCCAACATCTGTAAAGGGCGAACTTAGGTTCGCCTTTTTTTATGTCTTTTCTCTTGGCAATCTCTACGTTAAAATTGCCCGCACCTCCCTCTGTGCATACTCTCCTACTGACTGCCCATGTTTGAATTCATTCGCAATAACCAGCGGCTCATGCAGTTTTTGCTGCTTTTGTTCATTGTTCCTTCCTTTGCTTTTTTGGGCATGGGAAGTTATACCAGTATGGGGGACAAGGAAAACATTGTGGCGAAAGTGGATGGGCAACCCATCACTCGCCAAGAATGGGAAAGTGCCCAACGTCAGCAGTCTGAGCGCTTTCGACAGATGTTTGGTGAGCAGTTTGATCCTGCCTTTTTCAATACCCCAGAAGTCCGGCAGGGCGTTCTGGAGAACCTAATCTCTCAGCGCGCACTTATTGCGGAAGCAAAGCGTCATCACCTCGCCTCCTCCGATCAGGCCCTGCAAGAGGCCATTTTGGCTATTCCTGGGTTGGTGACTGACGGCAAGTTCGACAATGAGCGCTATCGTTCCCTGTTAACTGCTCAAGGCATGACTCCGGCCATGTACGAAGCAGAGTTGCGTCAGGAACTAGTGCTGCAGCAATTGAATGGCGCGATCCAGAACACGGCGTTTTCTCCGCAATCGGTCGCTAAGCGCTTGTCCGATCTAAACGAGCAAGAGCGCGTTGTGCAGGAGCAGGTGTTCAGTGCAGCCGACTTTGCTTCCAAGGTCACGCTGACGCCGGAAATGACGAAAGACTTTTACAAAAAAAACGACCGACTGTTTCAGGTGCCCGAGAAAGTGGCCGCCGAATATGTAGTGTTGAGTCAGCAGGTGCTGGAGCAACAGATGACAGTCAGCGAGGGCGATGTGCGTTCGTATTATGAACAGAATGCCAAGCTGTACACCACGGAAGAGCAGCGTCGCGCCCGTCATATTCTAATTAGCGTGGATGAGAGCGCGTCCGCGAAAGACAAGACGGCTGGCAAGAGCAAGGCAGAACATCTGCATGCCCAATTACAAGAAAAGTCCGAAGAATTTGCGCGTCTGGCTAAGGAAAACTCAGACGATCCAGGTTCGGCCGAGCAAGGGGGCGATCTTGGATTTTTCGATCGTGGAATGATGGTGCCTGCGTTCGAGAAAGCAGCGTACGCACTGAAGGTCAACGAAATTAGCCCTGTGGTCGAGTCCGATTTTGGCTTTCACATCATCCAACTGGTGGCAATCAAGCCGGGTTCGACTAAATCTCTTGCGGACGTCAAAGACGAGATCGAGGCCGAGATTCGCAAGCAAAAAGCAGCACGCGCCTTCACGGAAATGGCAGAAACGCTGTCCAATACCGTATATGAGCAACCAGATAGTCTGAAGCCGGCAGCAGAAAAGCTCGATCTGAAAATCGAGAAAGTAGTCGATCTTCCGCGCCAGCCTAATCTTGGCGCGGAAGCAAGCGCTCCGTATAACCAGGAAAAATTCTTGTCATCTTTGTTTTCCGATGATGTATTGAAGGATAGGCACAACACCGAAGCCATCGAAGTGGGTGCTAATACATTGATTGCCGGCCGTGTCGTTTCACGCACCCCTGCAAGCAAACTTCCTTTTGAGGAAGTCGAAGAGAAAATTCGTGAACGTCTGACAAAACTGGAAGCGGTGAAGCTTGCAACGCAAGCCGGTCAAGACAAGCTTGCAACCGAAAGCAAACAACTGGAAGGTTTTTCCAAACCGTTGACCGTTTCGCGCGCAAACCCTAGTGTCTTGCCTGAGGCCGCTTTCATAGCAATCATGAAGGCGGACGTGACGGCTTTGCCTGCTTATATCGGCGTTGAGGTCCCA
>JBBSSV010000031.1:0-11037 GCA_038241705.1 Burkholderiales bacterium
CGGAAGCCATATAGCAGGCGCGCCACCACATCCCGCCCCCTGTCGTCTGTGCCCAACCAGTTCTCGGCCGACGGCGGTGCAGGATTGGGTTCGGTAGAGAAATAGTTCAACGTATCGAAGCGATAGTGATTGACCGGATACACTGCCCAGTTGCCGTTTTTTTCGAACTGCTCGCGAATGAAAGGGTCGAGATAATCCGCCGGGGTCTCAAAGTCGCCACCGAAACGTTTTTCAGAGTAATCCTGAAAGACCGGAAACAGGATCTCGCCTTGATAGTGCACCACCAGCGGCTTGTCGCTGGATACCAGTTCCGCCATCAGACTGATGCCAAACAGGATGCAGAAGATCACCAGACTCCAGTAGCCCATGCGGTTTTGCTTGAACCGCAGCCAGACACGGCGACCGGGCGACACAGAAGCAGTCGGCTTGGGCAGGACCGCTGGCGGCGCGGCGGTTGCTGTTTGCAGGGTGTCGGGTGTGCTCATCGGGCCAGGCTCTCGAACTGAACGCGCGGATCGACCCAGACGTAGCACAGGTCGCCCAGCAATTTCACCACCAGGCCAATCAGGGTAAACAGATACAGGGTGCCCATGACCACCGGATAGTCGCGCCGGATCACGGATTCATACGACAGCAAGCCCAGGCCATCCAACGAAAACAGGGTTTCGATCAGCAGGCTGCCGGCAAAGAAGGCGCCAATGAAAGCCGCCGGAAAACCGGTGACCAGCGGGATCAGGGCATTGCGAAAGACATGCTTGTACAGTACCTTGCGCTCATCCAGTCCCTTGGCGCGGGCCGTCAACACGTACTGCTTGCGGATTTCTTCGAGGAAGGTGTTCTTGGTCAGCATGGTCATGACGGCAAAGGAGCCGGCTACCGAGGCCACCACCGGCAAGGTAATGTGCCAGAGATAATCCACCACTTTGCCAAACAGCGACAGCGACTCCCAGTCGTCCGACGTCAGGCCGCGCAGTGGAAACCACTGCAAAAAGCTGCCGCCGCCAAACATCACCAGCAAAAAGACGCCCAGCACAAAGCCGGGAATGGAATAGCCAATCAGCACCGCAATACTCGTCAGCATGTCGAAGCGGCTACCTTCGCGCACGGCCTTGGCCACGCCCAGCGGCACTGAAATGAAATAGGTCAGGAAAAAAGTCCACATACCAAGACTGATCGAGACTGGCAACTTGGACTTGACCAGGTCCCAGACATCCTTATGATGATAAAAGCTTTGCCCCAAGTCGAAGGCGGCAAAGCCCTTGAGCATCTGCCAGAAGCGTTCTGCCGGCGGCTTGTCAAAACCGTAGAGCTTTCGAATCTCTTCCACCCGTTCTGCATCCACACCCTGGCGTCCACGATATTCGCCCGCGCCACCGCCCGAGGCTTCACCGGCACCGACTTGGCCCTTGCGCAGTTCCATCAAGGCTTGCTCCACCGGCCCCCCCGGCACGAACTGGACCACGGCAAAGGTGATCGCAATCACACCCAGCAGCGTCGGCACCATCAACAAGATGCGGCGCAGGATATAGGCCCAGATATTCATTGCATCCCTTTCATCGTGCCTGCTCCTGCCACCAGGTCGAAATCACATACGGATCGGCCTGATAGTACAAGGGCAATTGCGTCGGCCGGCCAAAGCGGTTGCGGTAGGCCACGCGATGGGTGGGAGAAAACCAGTGCGTCACCACGATATATTTATGCAGCAACACCCGGTCTAACGCCCGGGCAGCGCCTACCAACTGTTCCTTGGTGTCAGCCGCTACCAGCGCCTCAACCAGCCGATCCACCGCGGGATCTTTCAATCCCCAGGCGTTGTTCGAGCCTTTTTCGTCTGCTGCCTTGGAGCCGAACATGTCGAACATCTCGTTGCCCGGGCTGGAAATGTCAGGAAATCGCAGACTAGTCATGTCAAAGTCGAATTCCTCGAGCCGCTTTTGCACCAGCGCAAAGTCCGCAGTGCGCTGATTAACCTTGATCCCTAGCTTTTCCAGGTTGCGCACATACACGCTAATGACACGCGACAGCGCTGACTGGTCATCCAGAATTTCAAAGTAAAAGGGTTGGCCTTTTTCATTGCGCAAGGCACCATCGCGGTAAGTCCAGCCAGCTTGAGCCAACAAGTCACGGGCCTCAAGCAGGTTCTGGCGCAGCGAGCCAGGCGGATCAGTGTTTGGCGGGATGGGCGCGGGACCAAAGACGGCTGGGTCCAACTGATCCCGCAAAGGCGTCAGCAGCTTCAGCTCATTCGTGGACGGCAGACCAGTGGCTGCCAGTTCGCTGTTATTGAAGAAGGAATAGATGCGCTGATACTGGCTATAAAACAGTTGACGATTCATCCATTCGTAATCCAGCGCCATCGCCAAGGCTTGGCGCACCCGAATGTCCTGAAACAAGGGGCGTCGCAGGTTCATGACAAAACCCTGCATGCCGGCCACGTTGGAGTGCTGCAACTCCTGCTTGACGATCTCGCCACTGTCGAATTTGGGCCCCTTGTAGCTGCGCACCCAGTTCTTGGCGCTGTATTCCACCACCACGTCGAACTCACCCGCCTTGAAGGCTTCCAGACGGGCTACGTCATCCTTATAGAAGCGGTAATGAATGTGGCCAAAGTTGAACATCCCGCGTCGCGCTGGCACTGCATCGCCCCAGTAATCGGGATTGCGCTTAAAACTGATGGAGCGCCCCACGTCGTAACGCTCGATCAGGTAAGGGCCGGAAGCAATCGGTGCTTCCAACTGGATCTTGTCAAAACTGGTCTGCGCGCCCCATTTTTTGGAAAACACTGGCATGCCGCCGACAATCAGTGGCAACTCACGGTTGGCATTGCGAAAGTCAAAGCGCACCGTGCGCGCATCGACCACCACGCAGCGAAGAACATCGGCAAAGACCGACTTATATTGCGGCGCACCCTTGTCCAGCAGAATATCGAAGGAATGCTTGACGTCGGCTGCGGTAACGGAATCGCCATTGTTGAAGTGCGCCTCTTTGCGCAGGCGAAAGGTTATGGACTTTCGATCTGCCGCCAACTTCATGTCTTCGGACAGCAAGCCGTACATGGTCGCGGTTTCATCCGACGAACTGGCCGCCAGCGTCTCGAACATCAGGTTGGCCACGCCAGCGGCGGCCACGCCCTTCATCGAAAACGGGTTGAACTTATCGAAACTGGTGCGCCGATCAGGGTTGGCCAGATACAAAGCGCCACCATTGGGCGCATCCGGATTGACGTAATCGAAATGCGTGAAGTCGGCCGGATAGCGCGGTTCACCATACAGAGCAAAAGCATGCGCTCCCCAAGCCGGCTGCGCTGCTCCCAGAGCGAACAGACAGGCCAGAGTCAGCGTCAGGGAATACAGGTAAAAAACATTGGGAAAGCGTACAGAAGGGATCATGGCTCCAGCAGTAAGGGGGCAGCCTAACGGGGCGCACCGGGAAGTGTGCTGCATTTTACCGAATCCGGCTAATTGCTTGCAGCTTCCCGCCAGCCTCTTGCTCGGGCGCAGTGCCGACCACGCCTGTCCCTTTCCTGTTCTCCGTGCAAAATCTTGTCGCCAGCTTCTGCACGACCTACAATCTCGCCCTGCTACGATGGTCTTGGCGCAATGGCGCTATCCATTGCAGATCGAACAAGACCTCGAAACTAACTATAACAATTGCTTCTGGCTCAGCGCTGCAAGGCAACAACCCGCGCGACACCAGTACACCAAGGGAGTTACGCATGGCCTTTTTGCAAGACAAGAAAATCCTGATCACCGGCCTGCTGTCGAACCGCTCGATCGCCTACGGTATCGCCAGTGCCTGCAAGCGCGAAGGCGCCGAACTGGCCTTTACCTATGTGGGTGAACGTTTCAAAAGCAGAATTCTGGATTTTGCCAAAGAGTTCGACAGCTCACTGGTGTTCGAATGCGATGTCAGCAGCGACGAGCAAATCGACGCCCTGTTTGTCGATTTGAGCAAATCCTGGAACCAGCTGGACGGCTTGGTGCATTCCATCGGCTTTGCTCCGCGTGAAGCGATCACCGGTGATTTCCTGGAAGGCTTCTCGCGTGAAGCGTTTCACGTTGCGCATGATATTTCCGCCTACAGCTTTCCAGCTATGGCCAAGGCCGCCCAGCCCCTGCTGGCACCGGGCTCTGCCCTGCTGACCTTGTCCTACATGGGATCGGTGCGCGCCACGCCCAACTACAACACCATGGGCCTGGCCAA
This sequence comes from Burkholderiales bacterium, assembly GCA_038241705.1. Lineage (GTDB taxonomy): Bacteria > Pseudomonadota > Gammaproteobacteria > Burkholderiales > Burkholderiaceae_D > JBBSSV01. The sequence goes on from JBBSSV010000031.1 coordinate 4,204, forward strand.
GGCCTCACTAGAATCGAGCGTGCGCTATTTGGCGGAATCCTTGGGTAAAAAAGGTGTGCGGGTCAACGGCATTTCAGCTGGCCCTATCCGTACCCTGGCCGCGTCCGGCATCAAGGACTTTCCCAAGCTGCTGGGCATCGTCGCAGCCCATGCTCCGCTGCGACGCAATGTCACTATCGAAGACGTGGGCAATACAGCAGCCTTCCTGCTGTCGGATCTGGCCGCTGGCATTACCAGCGAAATCACGTATGTGGATGGTGGTTTCTCTCATGTGATGTACGCACCCGAAAATTCGCAGTAAACAAGTAGATGATCACCACGCTGGCTAGTGCCTGCTCTGCTTAGCGGCGTCAGGCCTCATGCGATCAAGTTTGCTGCTCGCATGAAGCTGAAAGTGCGGCCAAGCTCTTGTCACAAACATTGATTATGTTTGTGACAAGAGCTTGGCCGCAGGAGATTATTTTCAGAAATTCCTCGACAGGGCCTGCATGCTTCCGCTACAATGCTGGCTTGCTCGTTGCTTTACAGCGTGCATCCGCAGCATCGCAAACCCTTCGCATTAACGATAAGCCCTCCCGCCTTCTGGTGTCGCTTCTTAAGACAACACCCTCTCGGCGCAAAGCTTCTGTGCCGAAATCTCTCTGATTTTTCTTAGCTGTTTCGTTGGTTAGCGTTGCACTTATTGCGCTTGGATTCTTTGCCATTTTGGGCGAAGCGCCGCGCTAATTTTACGAAAGAACTAAAACAATCATGACTTTTGAAGAACTGGGTTTACACGCGTCTCTTATCAAAGCACTGACCGAGTCTGGCTACACCAAGCCGACCGGCGTGCAGGAACGTGCCATCCCCGCCGCCCTGGAAGGCCGCGACCTGCTGGTCTCGTCCCAGACCGGCTCCGGCAAGACCGCCGCTTTCATGCTGCCTGCGCTGCACGGTTTTGCTTCGGCAGCCCCTGCAGAACAAGAAGGTAAAAGCGCCAACCAACAGGCACAGTCCTCACGTGCTCGTGGTGAGCGTCCACGCTTCCGTGCCGCCCAGCCCAAGATGCTGGTGCTGACGCCAACGCGTGAACTGGCTCTGCAGGTGACTAACTCCGCCATACAGTACACCTCCTTTCTGCGCCAGATCCGCACTGTCTCCATCCTGGGTGGCATGCCCTATCCCAAGCAGATGCAGTTGCTGGCGCGCAATCCGGAAATCCTGGTAGCCACACCTGGCCGCCTGATTGACCATATGGAATCCGGCAAGATCGACTTTTCCGAGCTGCAAGTCCTGGTGCTGGATGAAGCCGACCGCATGCTGGACATGGGTTTCATCGACGATATCGAAAAAATCGTCGCCGCCACCCCGGAAAGCCGCCAAACGCTGCTGTTCTCGGCCACGTTGGATGGCATGGTCGGCAATATGGCCAAGCGCATCACCAATGATGCCCTGGTCATCCAGATCGCCGGTTCCGCCACCAAGCATGAAAACATCCAGCAACGCGTGCACTTCGTGGACGACCTGTCTCACAAGAACCGCCTGCTCGATCATCTGCTGAAGGACGAAACTATGGACCAGGCCGTTGTGTTTACCGCAACCAAGCGCGATGCTGACACCATTGCCGATCGCCTGAACATTGCTGGCTTTGCGGCCGCTGCCCTGCATGGCGACATGCACCAAGGTGCACGCAACCGTACGCTCGACAGCTTGCGCCGTGGCAATGTACGGGTTCTGGTCGCAACCGACGTGGCCGCACGCGGCATCGACGTGCCGGCCATCACACACGTTTTCAACTACGATCTGCCCAAGTTTCCGGAAGACTACGTTCACCGCATCGGCCGTACCGGTCGTGCCGGGCGCAATGGTATTGCCGTGTCTCTGGTCAATCATGCAGAAGGCGTCAACGTCAAGCGCATCGAGCGTTTTACTAAGCAGCTCATCCCGATCAGCGTGATCGAAGGCATGGAGCCCAAGCGCACCGCTTCCACCTCCCGCTCCAAGCCTAGCGGCTGGCGTCCTGGTGACAACCGGGGTGGCAACGCAGGTGCAGGTCAGCGCACTTTCAGCAAGCCCGGCAACAGCCCACGGCGCGAAGGCGGATTTGCTGGCAAGGGTCCGCGTACCGGCAGCAGCAGTGGCCAGGGCGGTGCCCGTCGCACGTTCAGCGGTCAGTAATCAGTAGTTGTGCCAACCGGCTCCCTTGCGGAGACCGGTTACGCAAAAACCCTCAAGCATGGTTCCTACCAGCTTGAGGGTTTTTTACGTTTGGGCCCTGCGTATGACAGGGTTACTACTTCTCCTTTCAGTTCAGGCTGAAGTCGTACGTTGGCGCAGGGCGCAAGTACGAAAGCCGATGAACTGATCATTGCGTGTTGGCAAAAAGAAATTGCGAAATTTCGGGCTGCGCAGGCGTGCAGACGTGGCCGGTGACGCGCCACGCACCGCGCGATGGGTAGTGAACCAGGGTGCCGAATATTCCTGATAGGCGTCACGCGCAAATCCAGGATAAGGCTGAAAAGGTGAAGCCGTCCACTCCCACAGCCCGCCCCATTGGAAGCCGGCATGACCAGAGGTGGCGGCGTACTCCCACTCGCCTTCTTCCGGCAGCCGTCGACCTGCCCAAGTGCAATAGGCCTCGGCCTCATGCAAGCTGACATGCCGTACCGGCTCGTAGGGAAAAAGCGGGATCTTTCTGCCAAAGCGCCAGGTCACCCATTGTCCGTCTTCGCGCTCCCAGTCGCGCGGTGCAGACAGGCCTTGTGAAACCAACCAGCTTTGCCCTTCCGGGCTCCAGAAACGGGGATAGGAGTAACCGCCATCTTCGATAAAATCAATGAACTGAGCATTCGACACCAACGCGGCATCAATCTCGAAAGCACGCACATGCAAAGGATGCGCCCATTTCTCGTTGTCGAACACGAATTGACTTTCGCGTGGCAAACCCATTTCAAAGGTCGCTGCGCCGAATGGAATCGTGCGCGGCGCCCAAGACGAGGCATCCATGACATCTAGTTTCGACACAGTGGGAATGCCCAGGGTTTGCTGGGTCACCGCCAAGGCTTCACCATGCATGTCTTCATGCGCCAGAATCAGCCGGTAAGGATACAGGTCGCGACGTGTATCCGGCACCCCACTCAGTCGGTCCAGCACCCGGTCCAGCACTTCATGGCAGTAGGTCTTGAGCGCACCGGGGGGCGGCAGGTCGAGGTGCCAGCGCATGCGATGCGGGACAGTATTGGAATCGAACCAGTCGTCCCCCCGGGTCAACAGAGAGTGGCCGATCGCCGTATCCGGCGCGCTCGAACTGGCCTCGCGCAAGATGTACCACTCTGCAAACCAAGCGACGTGGCCCAGTTCCCAGAGCGGCGGATTGATGGTGGAAAGAAAGGGAGCCTGATGCGGCAAACCCCGATCGGCCTCGATAAACTGGTCATAAAGGGCCAACGTATAATCTCGGGCCTGCTGCAACGCAGCTATGAGCGCAGTCGGACTTGCAGTTCTGAAAGAAACGTTCATCGATACTCGTTTTGGATTCGTATTGGCAAAACCATACCTGATTATTATCAGCCCGGCGTCGGCAAAAGCCAACAATGGCAACTGGCGCACGGCCAAGCGCTGGGCAGACATGCTGGCCAGCCACTATCAAGTGCACATTGCGGAAGAGTGGGATGGCACGCCCTGCGTGGCCATGATTGCCCTGCATGCCCGCCGCTCGGCCCCTGCCATTCTGGCCTATGCCAAAGCCTTTCCCGAGCGTCCACTCGTGGTTGCGCTGACAGGAACTGATCTGTACCGCGATATTGTGCAAGACCCTGCTGCCCAGCGCTCCCTACAACTGGCCACGTCCCTGATTGTGTTGCAGCCGGCGGGACTGGAGGCTCTGCCGGCGGACTTGCGGGGCAAGACTGTCGTCATCCGGCAGTCAGGCAGCGGCAAACTGGCGCCCAAGTCTACAGCCCGAGCCGACGCTGCTGCCTTCAAGGTCATCATGATCGGGCATCTCCGCGCCGAAAAAGACCCTGCCACCTATATGCGCGCGGCCTTGACGATTACCCACCCTGCGGTCGAGATGCTCCATGTCGGCGGCCCCATCGAGCCCGAGCTGGCCGAACTGGCGCGTCTAACCGAGAGCCAGCAGCCTTGTTACCACTGGCTGGGCGCATTGCCGCACACAGCTGCCTGCGAACAGTTGCAGCAGACCCAATTGATGGTGCTGAGTTCGGTGATGGAGGGCGGCGCAAATGTGATTGTCGAAGCCCTAGACGCCGACGTTCCTATCTTTGCCAGCGACATTTCTGGCAATCGTGGCATGCTGGGGTCTGACTATGCGGGTTATTTCCCGGTGGGCGATCATCAGCATCTTGCTCAGCTGATTGATCAAGCTGCCAGCGATAGCGCTTTTCTGCAATTGCTGCGAGGGCAATGCCGCGCCCTAGTGCCTTTGTTTGCGCCCGCAGCCGAAGCGGCCGCTCTGCATCAATTGATGTGCACCCTGCTATCTGCAGCCTGATTCCGACACTTTCCTCTATCCTTTTTTTACTTATTTGGAGTATTCATGACCACTGATTCTGCAGACATTCGACTGACTTCCTTTTCCCACGGCGGAGGCTGCGGCTGCAAGATTGCGCCTGGCGTGCTAGCCGAGATTCTGAAAAACTCTACTGGCTTCCCCCTGCCTGCAGAATTGATGGTCGGTATCGAGACCGCCGACGACGCCGCCGTCTATCGCCTCAACGACGAACAGGCGCTGATCGCCACGACCGATTTTTTCATGCCCATCGTCGATGATCCCTACGACTTTGGTCGGATCGCCGCCGCCAATGCGCTGTCCGACGTATATGCCATGGGCGGCACGCCCATCATGGCGCTGGCTTTGGTGGGCATGCCCATCGACAAGCTGCCGCTGGAAGTGATCGGCAAGATCATCGATGGCGGCCGCTCGATCTGCGCCGAGGCCGGCATTCCAGTCGCAGGTGGACATACCATCGATTCGGTCGAACCCATCTATGGCTTGGTGGCTCTAGGGCTGGTCCACCCCGACCGTGTCAAGCGCAATGCGGGCGCAAAGGCAGGCGATACCCTGATTTTGGGCAAGCCGCTGGGCGTAGGTGTGCTGTCTGCGGCCCTCAAGAAAAACCTGCTGGATGCGGCAGGCTACGCCGTCATGATCGACAGCACAACGCGTTTGAACACCCCTGGCAAGGCGCTTTCCGCCTTGTCGGCAGTCCATGCCCTAACCGATGTCACCGGCTTTGGCCTGCTGGGACATTTGCTGGAACTGGCGCGTGGTGCCAAGCTGACGGCACGCTTAAACATCCAGCAGCTGCCCTTGCTGGCGCAGGTGCAAGCGCTGGCCGAACAAGGTTGCATCACCGGTGCATCAGAGCGCAACTGGGACGGCTATGGCCACGATGTAGAACTAGATGCGGGCATTACGCCAGTGCAGCAGGCATTGCTCTGCGATCCACAAACCTCGGGTGGGTTGCTGGTAGCGTGTGCTCCTGAAGCCACCGAAGAAGTGCTGGACCTGTTCCGGCGAGAGGGTTTTGGCGAAGCTGCTGTTATTGGCAGCATGGAAGAGGGTCCAGCGCAGGCACGAGTCACGAGCGCGTAAGTGTCTGTGAGTGTTTGCGGGTCAAGGTGGTTGATGTTGCACCGAGTATCGTAAAAAAAAGTCGGAACGAACTTGGTTTTCAGTGATCCTTATAACAAGTTCATGCAGCTTTACTCGAGCAGTCCCTTGTCGCATTCACTCTTGAAAGGAATTGACCATGGCAACTGTAAACCCTCCCGTCACCGAGCGCCGGCATGTGTCCGATCGCCGCAGCAATAGTTCTCCAGCGGGCACACGCTCCATGGGCATTGCCGATTGGATCCCCTTGGTGATTCTCGCGGTCGGTGGCCTCAACTGGGGCTTGATTGGATTGTTCAACTTCAATCTGGTGTCGACCTTGTTCGGTGAGATGAGTGCTCTGTCGCGGCTGATCTATGTCTTGGTCGGTCTATCGGCCCTCTACACCCTGTACCTCGGGGTACGCATGTCGCGCCGGCAACCCTGAGCAGTGCTTTAGCAGCCACGTTCATTGCTGATGTGGCTGACCGCTTCTTTCCTGATTGCGCTTTCTGCGCGCGCAGCCGCTTGAATTGAATCGTTTCTCAAGCATGGCTGTTTTTTTCTATCGCTGAGGCACCGCAGGCGTTGCAGGTCTGGATTCGCGCGAAGGCATGACCACACCTGAAGAATCCCCCGCACTTTCCAGCCACTCTGCTTCCAGCGGCTTGTTCGATTCGAGCGGGGCTTTGTCTTCCAGCAATCCGGTTGGACCGTCATGCACGGTAATGCGCGAAGCCTGGAGAACCTGCGGCGACCGAGTATCAAGCACGCCTTCGACCGATACTCGCATCCCAGGTGACAGGGTGGCACGGCGCAAGTCACGTTCCTGCAAGCGGGCTGGCGGCGCCAATACTACCTTCCAGGTCTGATCGGAGGTCTTGAGCGTGATGTAGGCCTGTGGCTGTTCATAGAACGCCTGCTGGATCATGCCGTTCAACTCGATCGTCTTGCCTGTGTCAGCACTCACCAACCCTGAATCGGCAAAGGCGCTGGCTGCGACCAGCATTCCCAGTAAAACAGCTACTTTTTTCATGCCCGCCTTTTTTGTTCAATGATGAAAAGACCTGTAATTATCTGCAGGAACGTGCCAAGCGCAATCCGCTGAATTGCCAGCGTGCAGTCGCCGGGAAAAAATTACGATAGCTCAGGCGTGAATGCCCCAAAGGCGTAGCGCAGGACGATCCGCGCAGTACGTATTGGTTAACCATGAACTTGCCATTGTATTCACCAATGGCCCC
>JBBSSV010000032.1:0-10897 GCA_038241705.1 Burkholderiales bacterium
CCTTTGCGGTTGCGTTGCCATCTTTAGCAAGTTGAATGCCATCCTAGGCTGTTCTGGCCGCCGTGCGCGCCATTCCTTTTCGGTTTCAGGTGTTCGTCACCTTTTCTCTGTCCTGTATCGCCGCGCTGGCTATTTCCATGCCGCAGCGCCTTGCAGGCCGCACAGTTGCTAGCGAGAGTTGTAGACATGAGTGCTTCCCCCCAGCAGTTTGGCCTGAACGCACCGCAGCGCGAAGCCGTGCACTATCTGGACGGCCCTTGCCTGGTGTTGGCGGGCGCTGGCTCAGGCAAGACCCGCGTCATTACCCAGAAAATCGCCCATCTGATCGAAGATTGTGGCTACGAAGCCAAGAACGTCGCTGCCCTGACTTTTACTAACAAGGCTGCGGCCGAAATGCAAGAGCGCCTGACCCATCTGTTGAAAGATGCCCGCCAGGCCAAGCAGTTGACGGTCTCGACCTTTCACTCGCTGGGGGTACAAATTCTGCGGCGCGAAGCGCGCGAACTGGGTCTGAAGGACCGTTTCTCTATTATGGATAGCGATGACTGTTTCAGCCTGGTCCAGGATCTGGCCGTCACCACTGACAAGCAACTGATCCGCCGTATTCAGAATGCTATTTCGTTATGGAAGAACGGCTTGGTCGATCCTGATACTGCGCTGAAACAGGCGCAGGACGAGGATGAAGCCCAGGCTGCGCGCATCTATCGCAACTACATGGCCACGCTCTCCGCTTACCAGGCGGTGGATTTCGACGACCTGATCCGTTTGCCGGTTGAGTTGTTTCGCAGCAATGAAGCAGTACGCGACAAATGGCAGCGCAAGCTGCGCTATTTACTGGTGGATGAATACCAGGACACCAACACCTGCCAGTATGAGCTGGTCAAGCTGCTGGTGACCGGTCTTGGCAAGAAGCCGATGTTTACCGCAGTGGGTGATGATGACCAAGCGATCTATGCCTGGCGCGGTGCCACTATTGAAAACCTCAAGCAGCTACAGGTGGATTTTCCCGATTTAAAAGTGATTAAACTGGAGCAAAATTACCGCTCCAGCACGCGGATTTTGCAGGCCGCCAACGCGGTCATCGGCAACAACCCCAAGCTGTTTGAAAAGGCTTTGTGGTCCGAACATGGCTTGGGCGACCCGATCAAGGTCATGGCCATGCCCGACGATGAACAGGAAGCCGAGCAGGTCGCCATGACCTTGTCGGCCCACAGGTTCGAGCGCCGAGCCAAGTTTTCCGACTACGCTATTTTGTATCGCGGCAACTATCAGGGCCGGGTGATCGAACAGGCACTGCGCAAGGAGCGCATTCCCTACACGATTTCCGGAGGCCAGAGTTTTTTTGACCGCGCCGAGATCAAGGACATCATCAGTTACCTGCGGCTGGTAGCCAATGGCGACGACGATCCGGCCTTCATTCGCGCGGTCACCACGCCCAAGCGCGGCGTTGGGCAAGCCACGCTTGAAGCGCTGGGCGCCTTTGCTGGACAGTGGCAATGCTCCTTGTTCGAAGCCGTGTTCAAGGGGGGCATTGAAGCCCGATTGGCTGAGCGCCAGCTTACCCCCTTGCGTGAATTCTGCCAGTTCATCAATCAGCTCGAAGCCCGCGCCGGCAAGCCCGGTGAAAACGCGGCGGAACTGCTGGACGACATGATGAAAGCGATCAACTACGAAGCTTATCTCTACGACAGCTTTGACGAGCGCCAGGCCAAAGGTAAATGGCAAAACACTCTGGAATTCGTCAATTGGCTGAAGGAAAAGGGTACGGGCGGGCGTGATGGTACCGACCGCGAAAAAAGCCTGCTGGACCTGACTCAGATGGTGGCGCTGATGACCATGCTCGAAGGCCGCGACGAAGAGCCGGATGCGGTGCGCATGTCCACGCTGCACGCCTCCAAGGGCCTGGAGTTTCCTCACGTCTTTCTAGTCGGCGTGGAAGAGGGCATCCTGCCGCACCGGGGTGACCCGGACGCGCCAGACGAGCTCATCGCCGCCCGCATCCAGGAAGAGCGCCGACTGATGTACGTTGGCATTACTCGGGCCCAGCGCACCTTGCACGTGAGCTGGTGCAAAAAGCGCAAGCGTGCTCGGGAAAGCTTGAGCTGCGACATCTCACGCTTCATTCAGGAAATGCGTCTAAACGAAGGCAACGCCGTCCCGACCGAGGCCGAAATCCTTTCACCCCAAGCCCGCCTGGCTAACCTCAAGGCGCTGCTGCAAAAACCGCGTGTGGCTTGACAGCCAGGCCACTGCTGCCGGCGTCATGACACGCCTGTCATCTTGCCGCTGATCTCACATCATGCCCATCAATTACCTTGCAGAACTGACTGCCCGCGACCGCACAACCCGTGCCAACCTGCACATGGGTCTGTCGCTGGCATTCGTAGCCGGGGCCTTGAACGCCGGCGGCTTTTTAGCGATCGGACACTACACTTCACACATGACTGGCTTTGTCTCGATAGCGGCAGACCATCTGGTGCTGAGCAACTTCTTGCTGGCCGCTGCAGCGGGGTTATCGGTGCTGTCCTTTCTGACCGGCTCGGCCACCACTGCACTGTTGCTGGCCTATGCGCGCCAACGCAACTATGCCAACCTGTATGCCATTCCGCTGCTGCTCGAAGCGCTGCTGCTGCTGTTTGGCGTGGTCGGCACCAGTCTGGCCATGCATGCTTTTATCTCCATCTCGATGACGGCCATCTTATTGTCGTATGTCATGGGCTTACAAAACGCGTTGATCACCAAGATTTCCGGTGCCCAGATCCGCACCACCCATTTAACTGGTCTCATCACCGACATTGGCATCGAGCTTGGTCGGCGTCTGTATTGGCACCGCAACCAGGACCGCAGCGGTCCGGTGATTATTGCCAAGCGCTATCAGCTGCGGGTACATATCGGACTAGTGCTGTGTTTTTTTGGCGGAGGCATAGCAGGGGCCTGGGGCTTCAAGTATGCCGGCTATAGCGCCACCATTCCCTTAGCTCTGGCACTGGTGGTCATGTCCACCGCGCCAGCCCTGCAGAGTCGGCCACGTCGGGGCGGTCGTCCACCGCGCTAGTGTGGCTCTGGCGCGGCGTGCGAAAATGTGCCTCTATTTCAGTTTCATCGCAAAGGAAGCCTTCGTGGAAGAACGTCTCGTCGATATTGAAATTCGGATCACACATCAGGAAGATCTGTTGGATAGCTTGAATCAGGCGGTCTATCGACAGCAGCAACAACTGGATCAATTGCAGGCGCTGTGCGCCGGGCTGGCGCAACGCTTGAAGGAAATCCTGCAGGCCAGCCAGGCGACTTCCGGCCATATGTCGGAACACGAGCGTCCGCCGCATTATTGAGTAGGTTCACCTGCCGTCGTAGCGCAGTTCTGCGAGCGACGGCGTCGTTTCTCTTTTTTTGTCTTTTTGCCATGTCCACTTTTGACCAGCCGACCGATGCTTTGGCGCAGCAGCTCAACCTAGAAACCGCACAAATGCCATGGCAGGAACTGCTGCGATTTTTTGCCAATGGCACAGTGATTGTGGTGCATGACAGCCTGGACTTGCCCAAGGTGGCCGCCTGCATTGCGCAGGACGATGTCAGCCAAGTGTCGGAATGGATGCAGGCCCAGCAATTGGTCAAGGTCAACGATGCGCAGGCCAGTGTTTGGTTGGAGCAGGACATGCTGATGTGGACAGTCGTAGTCAAGCCTTGGATTCTGGTGCAGCCGGCCAGGCCGGGCACACCCTTGCACTGAGTAGCCTTACCAATCGGCACCAAAAAAGGGCGAACCTCGTGAGAAGTTCGCCCTTGGAAAGCTGGCGGAGCGGACGGGGCTCGAACCCGCGACCCCCGGCGTGACAGGCCGGTATTCTAACCAACTGAACTACCGCTCCAGCTGAACCGCGCCGTCTCGATAGAGAGCGGCATCAGATCAAGCGCGGATTCTAGCCCATCACTCAGGGTTTGACCAGCCTTTGGCGTGATTTTCCTGAGGCTGCGAGCTTTCAGGCCGGGTGCAGCAGAAAATAGCGATGTAAAGCGCCCGGTTTCTGACAAAGCTAGGAAAGACAGGGAAAATAGCGCAGCGACAAGCTACGAAAACGAAAGGTGAAAAAATAGCAATGAATATGGTGTATTGCCGCGGCTGCGGCCAGTCCATCCACGAAACCGCTGTGAGTTGCCCGCATTGTGGGGCCCAGCAAGCTGGGCCGGCTACTGTTGGGCTCAAAAGCCAGACGGTAGCGGCGCTGCTGGCTGCTTTTCTGGGTGGCTTTGGTGCCCACCGCTTCTACCTTGGCAAGATCCCAAGCGGTGTGCTGTATTTGCTCTTTAGCTGGACCGGGCTACCTACCCTGATTGCGTTTGTCGAAATGTTCTTCCTCGTCTTCATGCGGCCCGAGCGCTGGGCCCAGCAATATAATAACGGCCGCTTGAGCGCCCCAGTACCGAGCTGGCTCAAGGCACTAGTGGTGCTAAGCGCTGTTTTCCTGCTGATTTCATTTTTTGCTGGGGTGACCGGCGTGCTGATGCCGGCCTACCAGGATTACACTCTCACTGTGCCTGCTGGCAAGGTTTATTATTGAGAGGAAATAAAAAGTGAATAGCCTAAGCTGCCGCCAGCCCATCAGTCGCCACCTAGTTCGCTACGTGAGCTGGGGTGAATTAAGACAATGATGCTTCGACACGCACGCGTCTGCTGGCAAGTACAGCCGTGAGCCTGAGTTGGTTGCTGGTCAATGGTCTCAGTGCCCTGTTGCTGCTGCCGCTGAACCTGGTGCTCGTTGCAGCACTTGGCTTAGGTCTGCAGCGCCGCTGGCCGCGCCTAGGGCGGAGCTTGACCTGGGGGGCACTGGCAGTGCTGCTGCTACTGTCCACCCAAGCAGGAGCTCGGCTGCTACTGGCACCGCTGGAAGGGCCTTTTGTGAACGAATCCAAACAATCTGCGGCGGCGGCAAACGCTCCTCAGGCCATCGTTGTGCTGGGCGGCGGGCGGCTGCGCCAAGCACCGGAAATGGGCGGAGCCGACGTTCCCAGCCTGGAAGCCCTGTCACGCTTGCGCCACGCCGCACGGTTGCAGCGTCAAACCGGCTTACCGCTGCTGGTCACCGGCGGGCGGCCAGACGCTGCCACGATGTCCGAAGCCCAGATCATGACCCAGGTGTTGCAGCAAGATTTTGCCGTGCCGGTGCGCTGGCTGGAAGCCGAATCAAACAACACCGCTGAAAACGCCACCTTTTCTGCGGCCATCCTGCACCCTCTACAGATCAAGCGGATCTGGCTGGTCACGGATGCAGTTCACATGCGGCGGGCACAACAGGTATTTCGCCATCATGGCTTTGAAGTCGTGGCTGCACCGACCACCTTCATGGCTCAGGGCCCTTTGCGCGTGATTGATTTTGTCCCGCATGCGCGCGAGCTAGCGCGCAGTAGCTATGCCTTGCATGAGTGGGTAGGATTAGTCTGGTATCGGCTGCGCTACCTTCGAGGTCGCTAACAAAACCTTTCACTCAGCAGGATGTTTTGACTATTTTTTCTGTCTGAGCTTCAGCCATGCGTCAGCGCTGATGTCTTCAGGTCGCACCGAATCCTTTTTTCATCGACAGGAACCCCATGTCCGCAATGAAACACGATCGTCCCTCTCGCTTGTATCTATACGGTCCGCGCCAGGCGCTGGAGCGGGCGCTGCAACAGGGAGAATTTCGCTTACAGCCGCTGGCGGCACCAACGCTGGCGCCGCAGCCGCAGGCCGCCTTCCTGGTGCTGGATTTGACCCATGACGGCAGCCAGGCACGCCTGCATGCCTTGCCAGCGACTCATGCCTGCCTAGCGATCCACGATCCGGAGGAGTTCGGCGAGCGTCTGCATCGCGCCGTCCAAAAAACCTTGCCGGCCTGGGCCGGGATCGATGCTGCCATTAGCTACGGCCACCCCAGTCCCTTGGGCAAAGCCTTTACTGCACCGGCTCAAGAGGCCGAAGCTCAGGAATGGCGCTTTGCCTGGCGGCCGGCGCAAGCAGTGGTAACAATCGCCCCGGCCTTTGTGCGGGTTGGTAATATTGAAAGTATCGCAGAGTTGCGCACGCTGGCCAGTCATTAGCCTATTTAGCAGCCAACAATCGTTACGCTGGCCAGTGTCTCGCCTGACAGCCTAGTTGGTTGGCGCACGTTGCCTTATTGATTCAAGACCAAGGAGTCGCCATGGACAGACGCAAGGTTGAGGTTGCCATCATCGGAGCCGGTACTGCGGGTTTGGCCGCTTATCGCGCCGCACGCCTGCATACTGACCAAGTCTTGTTGATTGAAGGCGGTGCCTATGGCACTACCTGCGCCCGGGTGGGCTGCATGCCCAGCAAACTGCTGTTGGCTGCCGCCGATGCGGCCCATGCCGTCTCCACGGCCAGCGAATTTGGCGTCAACGCTACCATTGTCGAGATTGACGGACCTGCAGTGATGCAGCGCCTGCAGTCCGAGCGTGACCGCTTTGTCGGCTTTGTTCTGGACAACGTCGATCAGATTCCTGCCAATGAACGGCTGAAGGGACAGGCGCGCTTTCTTGGCGCGCATGAACTCCAAGTCGGTGACCATACGGTGGTCGAGGCTAGCCGCATCGTCATCGCCACGGGTTCCAGTCCCAATCTGCCCGAAAGCCTTTCCCACTTGGGCCCACGCCTGCTGACCAACGAAGATGTGTTTGACTGGGCTGACCTGCCAGAGTCGATTGCCGTAATTGGCACTGGCGCTATTGGATTGGAACTGGGCCAAGGCCTGCATCGTCTGGGGGTGCGTACCACTTTGCTGGGCCGCAGTGAAAACGTCGGCCAGCTACGCGACGCTCAGGTCTTGGCGGCGGCGCAGGAATGTCTGGGAAGCGAGTTGGATCTGCGCCTGAACACTGAAATCAGCAGCGCCACGCTGGAAGATAAGGGCGTCACTCTGCGACTACGCAACAGTCAGACATGTGAAGAGCAGACCGAACGCTATACCTACGTCTTGGCGGCGACTGGACGGGCACCCAATTTGCAGGCGCTTGGCCTGGAAAAGACCGGACTGGGGCTGGACAAGAAAGGTGTGCCTAAATTTGATCGGCTAACCATGCGTTGCGGTGACAGCACTATTTTCATTGCGGGCGACGTCAGCGCCGAACGCGCCATCCTGCATGAGGCCGCTGACCAAGGCCGGATTGCCGGCGAGAATGCGGGAGCCTTTCCGCAGATGGTGCCCGGCTTGCGCCATCCTGCGCTCACGATTGCTTTTACCGATCCCCAGATTGCCAGTGTTGGCCAGTCTTTTTCCAGCTTGAAGCCCGGCAGTTTCGTGGCCGGCGAAGTCTCGTTTGCCAACCAAGGCCGAAGCCGGGTCATGGCACAGAACTGCGGGATGCTGCGTGTTTACGCCGATAATGCTACGGGCCTTTTTCTGGGTGCGGAAATGGTCGGCCCCCGCGCGGAGCACTTGGCACATTTGTTGGCGTGGGCGTGTCAGATCGGCATGACCATTGGCCAGATGCTGAAAATGCCGTTCTATCATCCGGTGGTAGAAGAAGGCTTGCGTACCGCATTACGCCATGCCCGCGACCAGCTTCCAGGTGGCTTGCCAGAGATTGAGCATTGCGCGGACGCGACGCCTGGCATGTAAGTTTGAAAAGCAAAAAAGGCCAGAAGACAAGTCGCAGGGTCAACAGGCAGCAAATTAATGCCTATTTTCTGCGCCAACGCCGAGAAACGGTGGAAAAGATCAGTTAGGGTAGGGCGTGCTGGTCAAAGCGGCAACCTAGATATTGGCCAGCAATTTTTTACCTTTGTTTTATTTCTTGTAAAGGAGAGTCGCCATGATGGGATCAAATTTGAAAACTAGGAGGAACGATATGAAAAATATGTTGCAGGATGCACAGGATCTATTTCGCGAAGCCACCTCGTCCACCGGTGCCAAGGCGGACGAATTGCGCAACCGTGGGCTCAGCCTGCTGGACGATGCCATGGAGAAAGCCCATGACGCACAAGCGGTAGCAGTAGAAACTGGTCGAGAAATGGCTGATACCGCTGATCACTACGTTCAAGAAAATCCGTGGCAGTCAGTGGCCATGGCTGCGGGCATCGGATTGCTTGCCGGTATGCTGATTGGCCGCGGTAGCCGTTAAGACCTTATCGGTCGGTCGTAGGGACAGTCGGTAAACGTGACATCCGCCAGCCAGCGCCAATGGTCTGGCGGATTTTTCATTCCAAAAGGAGATTCACATGCAGAAAAAAATGCCAACAATAATCAGCGTGAGCGTCATTGCTGCAGCCTTAGCGCTGGGCGGTTGTGCCAACATGAACCAGACTGAGCGCGGCACGGCAACTGGGGCCGGCATCGGGGCTGGCCTGGGCGCAGTTCTGGGTGCAACCACCAGCAAGGGTGGCGGCAAGCGCGCCGCGACCGGCGCTGTCCTGGGTGGTGCTGCAGGCGCCGTCATCGGCAACGTGTGGTCCAGTCGGATGGAAGCTCAAAGACAGGAAATGGAACGCGCTACCCAAGGCACCGGCATCGAGGTGTCCCAAACTAGCGACAACCGTCTGAAACTGGATATTCCGAGCGATATTTCTTTCGCCACCAACCGTGCTGACATCCAGTCCAACTTCCAGCCGATTCTGGACCGTTTTGCATCCACCTTGCAATCCAACCCTTACACCACGGTCACCATCGTCGGGCACACCGACAGTACCGGTAGCGATGCCATTAACAATCCCTTGTCGGTCAACCGCGCCGCCCGTACGCGTGACTATCTAGTCAACCGTGGCGTGGCCTCGAACCGCTTCATGATCGATGGGCGAGGTTCACGCGAACCGATCGCATCCAACGATACCAATGGCGGACGCGCGACCAACCGGCGCGTGGAAATCTACGTGGCGGAACAGCAGGGACAGCGCTAAACGCTGAACCAGCCGGCTTCGATTTCCTTTCAGGGAGTCGGTCGGGCTCCCCCAGCAAGGGCACAGTAGGGAGGAAAGCCTCTCTGCTGTGCCCTTGCTGCTTTATCTGTAAGCCCTTTGCACTGAGTTGCCGCAGCAAAAGATGCGGCTGCAATAAAAAGCCCCGGTCTGTTAGCAAGTAGGGCCGGGGCTTTTACGGGGAAATTAAGTGGGGCGTAGCGTGTTAGCTACGCCTTGGCGTCATACTAGATCCTTGCCGGATTTAGCGGCCGCCCGCCAATCGCGAAAGAGGCTGACGGACAGCACTACTAGGACGATGGCGGCCATGACAGGCCAAATCAGGACATAGATGGTCAAGCCGAGGTTGGACATGGTTACATCTCCTTTTTAATGGATCGGGCAGGTTTGGTTGTCTGAAAGGCGGTGACGCGTTCCCCGATCAAAGTAAAGTCAAAGCGTGACTTGTTGGCCAGGCTGATGGCTACGCAAACGACGGCACTGCTGCCATAGGCAGTCAAGGAACTGAGCAGCACGGGATAGTCGCGCAGGAAATTCACGGCATAGGGTGCCAACACTGCGGTAGTCAGACCGCCCATGATGATGCCGGGGATACGACCCAGGAAGCCGAAGGTCATCAAACCGATCACCACGCCACCACCAACGGACGCGCACAGCTCAAAGAACAAACCGACCACACCTTGCATGGGTAGCAGTTCGAAGCGTGATACCAAGAACAGCGTAAAGGCGGTCAGCACTGATAAGGTAAAGGCTTTGTTGGTCACCCGATCCCAGAACAGGCTGGAAATCACAGGAAAGACGATGGCTCCCCACAAAGCACCGACAAAGACCAGCATGGTCAGAATGTCGAGCTTCATGCTGGCAAAGATCACGCCCAGCATGGTAGCCACAACCATGGTCAGACGACCAATCCATAGCATGAGCGCCGGCTGGGGCTTTCCCTTGGCTAGGTTCTTGCCATAAATGTCGGTCATGATGATGGCCGACAGCGCAGACAAGTCGGAGTCGGCAGTGGACGACAGCGCCCCGATCACCATGATGAAGAAGGCACCTACCATAAAGGGTGATAGATAGGTCGCGGCCATTTGCGGGATCAAGTTATTGAGATCGCCTTCCAGAGGGGTCACACCTGCCATCAAAGCCAACATGCCCAGCATACCTAGGCCGATGACGATCGCAGCGTAGCCCACGGTTGCAGTCAGGAAAGTCGATTTAATCAGGTCTTCTCGTACGGCAAACAGGCGCTGGGCAATGGTCTGGTTGCCGATTGCATAGGCCAGGACGGCGACAAAATAGGGCGCGCCCTGCTCAAGGATGGCTTTCTGGGAAAAGAAATTAGACTGTTCAGTATCCAGGCGCAGCAAGCCGGTGGTAAACAGGTCAGGTCCGCCAAGATTGAAGAAAATCAGGGGAATGATGACGACGGCGGCCAGGATCATGGCAACCAGTTGGGCAAAGTCGGTCAGGATGGAAGAGCGGAAACCGGACCAGAGGGTATAAGACAATACACCGACCCCGGCTATCAAGACACCGTGAATAAAACTTAGGGGCGAGAGGACATCGACCAGGGCACCGGCAGCCGTGAAGTTGACCATCAAGCTGATCACGCTGCCCAGGACGTTTGAACCGGCAAGAATCAATTGGCTGGAACTACCGTGCCGGGCATGGAGAATTTCACCCAGGGTGTGGGCTTCAGGAGCAAGTTTACGAAAACGTCGGCCGAAGGGATAGATGAAGAGAATCATCAGGGCACCCCAGAAGCCATAGTGCAGGGCGCCGGACAGACCGAACTTGTAGCCGGAGCTGGCAGCGGCATAAAACGAAGCGGCCCAGATCCAGGTTGCCGTCATGCTGGCGGCGGAAATACCAAACCCAACTGAACTGCTCGAGGTCATGAAACCATCGACGTTTTCCTTCTTTTGCCGAATCAGCAGGGACATCGCGAAGGTCGCCCCGTAAAAGCCCGCTAGTAACAGCAGGACGGTTGTAGCCGAA
>JBBSSV010000033.1:0-10860 GCA_038241705.1 Burkholderiales bacterium
AGCCAGAACTTCAGTCCATCCAAATCCGATTTCGATCATCGCATTACCTCTTTAAGTTATGCCGTTTTCCCAAGCCGTCTTATTTCGGGGCACCAAATACGACGGCTTTGCGAAACATCTGAACGATCAGATAGCCCACATACGTAAAGACGATGGCGAGGATGCCCCCCAATACATTCGGGGCTGGGATCGGCAAGTTGAGCCAGGAATACAAGGTCCCCGTAACGAGCCCCACGATCAATGCAACGATCTCATTTCTACCTACATACACATGTTCTGGCTTCATGGTGATGTCCTTTAAAGATGGGCCTACATCTGCCTTGCGTACTTTGAAACCTCTCTCGGCTTTCGAATCCTTTCTCAGTCAATGAAAACATTTTTTTTGATCGAGGCATGCACCCCCCAGTTGCCATCGACCACTTGCGTGATTGCAAAGTCAACAGCGACTGACATGAGCGAAATGGCTTCATCTTCACTGAGGCGTTGCGTGACCATCAGGAAATCCCTCATCTTGCGATAGGCATCCCGCATGGCAAGATCGACACTTGAGTTCTCAAAGATCTTGAGCTGCATTTCTGGTTGCCCACCAAACTCATCCAGATAATTGGGATAGCTGAATCCATGGACCACCCATTCTTCCTTGGTTTCCAGCAAGGGCGCGTTGACGACTTCCAACACCGTTCCGGGAAGATCCTTCTTTTTGTGCAAGACAAACTGGAACAGGCCGGTCATCGAGCATTCAATGGCCGTTCCACAGCACTCTGAATCGCCTTGGGCGGCATGTGGATCACCCACAGAAAAAAGCGCTCCATCTACTGCGACTGGAAAGTAAATTGTTGCGCCCTTGCCCGCACGCCAGTTGTCGATGTTTCCTCCGGTATAGCTTGGGGGAACGGAGTTAGCAAAATCGGCTTCCTTGGGCGCCACGCCGATGGTGCCAAAGTGCGGCCTGACAGGAACCCGTACATTTTTCATGATGCCGTGGTTTTCATGGATATGGTCAGGATCGACGACCATGCCTGGGTAGTCATACAGTTCGTGGTAGACCCCGCTGGGATCTGTCATCGGCATCCAGCGGTAGTTATAGACGGCGCGCGCATAGTTTTGCGCGCCCGATGCATCAAGCTCGTAAATCGTCACCACTTCACGCGGATCGTTTGGGTCGAGCAAGTCCTTGTAATGAAAGCCCCATGCTGCCGCCAGATTTGTGCCAAAGGTCTTGCCCTTGAACTCGGGATTGGCACAGGGACGCAGATGGCTGTCCAAGATGCGCACCTCCAGCACATCGCCTGGCTCTGCACCGCAGATGAAGATCGGGCCGGTGCAGATATGCGGCCCCCACCCTGCTCCCGCACCAATGGGCGCATCCATGGGACCAGCTCCCCGCCGATCTATATTTTTCCTGTCCTTGGACCAGAAATAAATACTCTCCGCGCCAGGGTCGCCCTGAATCATGCGCTTGTAATCATCGCCAGCCTGATGAGTCAGGGTTTCAATCGTGACATAGTCCCCCGAGTCAACATTCAGTACAGGTGCTTGTATCTTGCTGAAATAGCCCCAATGCACGGTATTGACGGCAGCAGGAATATAGTGGTGTTTATTCATGCGCACCTGAATCCCAGCGGCATACATGGCTAGTTCTTCTGACCCGCTTCCTACTACTGAATTACTGCCGGGCTGGTGTCGTGAGGGGTAATCCGATCCAGGAGGCGGAGATGTATCGGGCAAAGGTTCATTTGGCTGATGACGGGCTTCGTCGCTTGCATCCTCTGCTGGGAATTCTTCCGGTGGGCGCTGATTACTCATGACCTGCCTCCTATTAATTGTTAAGCCATCCCATACTCAAACTTGACTATTGTTAATCGGAAAAAGTTCAAAGGGAGTGAAACGGTTTGTTGTTCACGCACAAAAAATGGCTACAGCCAAAATATAAGAAGGCGAGGGTGTTTTCCCGGCACGGTAGATGGCTGCCAAGGATTGCAGCGTTCTGGGCATCGACAACAAGGCGCACCCGGGTTTATTGCTATCATCGACCTTGGCTGACGGCCCTCCCGGCGTCTAAAACCCATTCTCTGTATTTTCACTGACCCAATGACCACGCACGACATCAAGCCCGGCCAATCCATCGAGTTGCTCAAGGAACTGCACATCCTGACGCGAGACGGCAAAATGAATCAGGACAGCCGGCGCAAGCTCAAGCAGGTCTATCATTTGTACCAGTTCATGGAGCCCTTGCTGCAGCAACTGCTGGCGCAGCAGACTAGTTCCATGCCGGAGCAGATGGCCAGTATCCGTCTAGTCGACCATGGCGCTGGCAAGTCCTATCTGGGCTTCATCCTATATGACCTGTTCTTCAAGCAACTGGCCGGAAATTCGCATATTTACGGCATTGAAACACGGGATGAACTGGTCGAGAAGTCCCGCTCCCTAGCCCAGCGGCTGGGCTTTGATCGCATGTCTTTCCTGAACCTGTCCGTAGCCGATTCCATCCTGTCGGATCAACTGCCTGCTACCGTGGACATGGTCACCGCCTTGCATGCCTGCGATATCGCCACCGACGACGCCATTCACTTTGGCTTGCACAAGCAGGCCCAGTACATCGTTGTCGTGCCCTGTTGCCAAGCTGAAGTCGCCAGCGTGCTCAAAAAGAACAAGAGGCAGATGTTGGCCGGCGATGCGCTGTCTGAAATCTGGCGCCATCCCTTGCACACCCGTGAATTCGGCAGCCAACTCACCAATGTCTTGCGCTGCCTGCAGCTCGAAGCCCATGGCTATCAGGTTACGGTCACCGAACTGGTCGGCTGGGAACACTCCATGAAGAATGAACTCATCATTGCTACCAACAGGGGGGTGCCCAACCGACGTGCCGTCCAGCGCCTGCAGGAAGTGCTTACGCGTGTGGGCTTGCAGGAGATGGAAAACCGTTTCTTTATCCCAGGAGAAACGTCGGCGGCATGAGTGCAGCAACTGTTTCGACGTTTCTAGTGCGCTTTGCCGAGTATTTCATACAGGGTGTCTGCGCTAGATCGAAAACCCTGGGCTGGGCCTGTGTAAGCTTTGCCGCCATGAGCAACTGTTGCCGCCCGGAATGCTAAAAGGAGAAGGCAGTGGAGCACACCACAGAACTTGAGTATGTTGGCTTTTGGCAGCGTGCACTGGCTAGTGTGGTCGACAGCACCTTGCTGTTGCTGATCGTGGTTCCAACAGCCCTGCTGGTAGCGGGCAAGACTGATGCTGGTGCCAGCAGTGACCTGCAGGGTTTCATGCAGTTGCTGATCTGGTGGCTTCTGCCCGCGGCGGCCGTGCTGTGCTTCTGGCAGGCGCGTCAGGCCACCCCAGGAAAAATGCTGATTTCTGCCACCATCATCAACGAACGTACGGGCGAGCCGCCCACCTTGGGCCAATACGTTGGTCGGTATTTCGCCTACTTCATGTCGCTGGTGCCTTTTGGGCTCGGGTTTTTCTGGGCGGGGCTGGATGTGCGCAAGCAGGGTTGGCACGACAAAGTGGCCGGCACGCTGGTGGTGCGGGAGCGCAAGATACGGTCAGCGACAAAAGTGCGTCAATAGAGCAGGGCTCATCGTCCTTGGCAGCAAGCACCGTCTTCTCCAGGCATGTCTTTTCTTCCAGAATCCAAGAGAATTTTTTGCCTCTTTCAGTAACACCTGTGGCTCCATTTTTTCACGAACAAGTTCTCCTCTACAGTCCCCCAAGGCAACACCAGCGTCATTCAACAGTGACACCGCCGGGCTGCGCACGCCAGCCCGGCATTGCGACCCGGCATTTTGTGGTCGCGCAAGACTATGCAGAATAAAAACGGTAAGCTCAACGCTGTTCAAGTGTCAATTCCGTCCGGAGTTGATGTCCGGCGCGCTGCTTGATGCGCAGTTGTTTTATCGACCCTCTTTTTTTATGTCGCGCTGCGCTCCGTTTGCCTCACTTCTCGATTCGTCTGTCCCTGCCCCGTCGGTTTATTGCCCTCCACCGCCATGCGCCCCTGCGTTATTCGCGTTACGCCGATGGCGAGGCGTGTTATCGCTAGCGGCAGCATTCTGGGTGACCTCCGCAACCGTCGCTTGGGCACAGACGGAGAATACCCCCGCTTCCCAGACGATCAAAGGCTACGAGGTAGAGTTCAAGGGGGCCGGTGAGCAGGCTGGCTTGCTGAAGAAACATCTGGACATTTCGCGTCATGCCAAATCAGACATCACTATCGAAGAGTTGCAGCGCCTGGTCGGCGTGGCTCCACGCCAGATCCAGGAACTGTTGGCTACCGAGGGTTATTTTTCCCCGAAAGTCGAGCACACTCTAGTGCAGAAAGGCGGCCGCTGGGTGGCTCGCTTCGAGGTGAATCCGGGGCGGCCCACTACTGTCGAGAGCGTTGATCTCAGTTTTAGCGGCAACATTGCAGAGGGTAATCGGCATACGCAACGCGTCCAGCGCCTGAAGCGACAGTGGAGCCTGACGGTCAACGAGCAGTTCACCCAGAATGAATGGAGCAGTTCCAAGAATACCGTCCTGAAGAACCTGCTAACGCGCAATTATCCAGCGGCGCAACTGAGCGCCAGCGAAGCCAAAGTCGACCCCGAGCGCTACAGCGCTCGTCTGCAGGCCAACTATGATTCCGGCCCCCCTTTTACCTTTGGCGAGCTGAACATCCACGGCCTGGAGCGTTATCCGCGTAGTCGCATCGAAGACCTGAATCCGATTCGCCGGGGCGACCCTTATAGCCAGGAAAAGTTGAACGAGTTGCAAAGCCGCATCCAGAACAGCGGCTACTTCCGCTCTGCCTTTGCCACGGTAGAGATTGACCCGGCCAAGCCGGATCAGGTGCCCGTACGGGTGGACGTGACCGAGCTCGAGCGTAAGGTGCTGGGCCTGGGCGTGGGCGTTTCCTCAGATAGTGGAGCGCACCTGAAAGTAAAATGGCTCGACCGTAACTTTCTCGAACGCGACTGGCGACTGGAATCGGAACTGCAAGTCGACCGCCAGACCCAGAAGCTAGGCGCGGATATCTATCTGCCACCACTTAGGGGTGACCGGCTCAACGGTTGGCTTCCCAGCTACGGCGCCCATTACGAGCGCACCGACATCCGCAATGTCCAGAACAACAAAATTCGTACTAGCGCGCGGCTG
Source organism: Burkholderiales bacterium (assembly GCA_038241705.1). Classification (GTDB taxonomy): domain Bacteria; phylum Pseudomonadota; class Gammaproteobacteria; order Burkholderiales; family Burkholderiaceae_D; genus JBBSSV01. The sequence goes on from JBBSSV010000033.1 coordinate 5,137, forward strand.
AGCAGCCCAAACAAGAAAGATGAGAAAGCCTGGGCCCTGTTTTATCTGGCCGACCGGGAACGTATTGAAGACCGTCCGAGTTACAACCGCCAGGCCCTACTGGCCAACTTCAGCTATACACGGCGGCGCATCGATAGCCTGGTCCAGCCACGGCGCGGTTACATTGCTGGGGCCGATATTTCCGCGGGACCAAAAGGTCTTATCAACAAAGCCAATATTGGCCGGGTAGTGTTGACGGGCACTGGCTTCTATCCGATCACCAAACGTTGGCAGACAGTGGTGCGCGGCCAAGTAGGCCAGGTGTTCGGTGGCGACCGCCGTACCGTCCCATCCGACCTGCTGTTTCGCACCGGCGGCGATCAGACCGTGCGCGGCTATGGCTATGAAAGCTTGGGCGTGGCCGATGGCAATGCCATTGTGGGTGGCACCGTGCTGGCTGTGCTGAGCGCAGAAGTGGTCTATAACATTACCTCTGAATGGGGCGCAGCCGTATTTACCGATGCTGGCAATGCCGCCGATTCCTGGAGCGATTTCGGCTTCCAGCACGGTAGCGGTATCGGCGCCCGCTGGCGCAGCCCCATTGGGCCAGTCAACCTGGATCTGGCCTACGGCCATGAAACCGAAAAAGTTCGTCTGCACTTTTCCATCGGCTACGGCTTCTGATGGAGAACGATACGACCATGAATACACCTACCCAGCCATCGGCCAACCCGACCCCATCTCCCAAGCGTCGCCATGGGCTGCGCAATGCTTTGCTGGTCGTGCTGATCATCCTGTTATTACTGTGTGCCTCGGTAGCCTGGATTCTGATGAGTGCAAGTGGCGCACGAACTGCTTTTTCTCTGGCCGAACGATTCGTACCAGGCTTGCAGGTCAACGACGTGCAAGGACCTCTGACCGGACCTTTGCGCATCGGTAGCCTGAAACTGGACAACCCGGAGCGCAAAATCGAGTTGCGCGATCTGACCCTAGACTGGGAACCGCGGACGCTATGGCAGCGGCATCTGCATATCCGTTCGCTGCAAGTAGGTCAGCTGAATCTGACCAGCAGCACCAAGCAAAGTGACGAGCCGGCACAACTGCCCGACAGTTTGGCGCTACCGCTGACTCTTCAGATCGACCGGGTGCAGGTAGCCGGCGGCACCGTCAACTGGGGCGCGCTTAATCTGATCGAACTGGGCGCGTTTGGCTTTGCTCTGGACTACGACGCTAAGCGCTATCGTTTGGGTATTGATGAGTTTTCCGTGCACACTGAAACCGAGTCCAATCCGGTCGACGCCCGCCTGCAGGGCGAGTTGACGCTGGCCGATCGTCAGCCCTATGCTCTCAAAGGCGAACTCACTGCTGCTGCTAGTGCCACAGTGCAGCAAAAGCCGGTGCAAGTGAATGGTCGGCTGACGGCTGACGGTTCGCTGGTGGACTTGCGCACCAGCATCGACTTGGCGCTGCGCCAGGAACAAGCCCAGGCACAGGTAACCGGTAACGCCCTGCTCCACCCTTTTGGCGAGCAGTTGCTGGGGCCGACCCATTTGACCGTAGCCGGTTTGGACCTGGCAGCTGTGGCCAAAGGCTTACCACTCACCTCGCTGGATGTCGTGCTGGATGTGGCTGAAGATGGCAGTGGCAAACTGGTGTTGAACAATGCGGCTGCCGGCCTATACGACCAACAACGTTTGCCGCTAAGCACTGTCAGCATTCCTTTTCGCCAAGAAGCGGGTCGGATCGAATTTCCCGCCATCCAACTCCAGACCGGCTCGCCCAAGCAACCTGCGGGCACCATTCATGGCAAGGGCAGCTTTGCTGGCGGTGCCTTGGACCTGGATCTGACGACCGAAGCCCTGAATCTTTCGCGACTGGACAGCCGCATCCAAGCGACGAAATTAAAAGGCGAAGTCCTATTCCGGCATGTAGCCGAGCGCCAGGAAGTCACCCTCGATCTGGCCGATAGTAGCCAGCACACACCGCTGTCACTAAAAGCCCATGCGAGTCTGGCAGACAGCCGCGTGGAGCTTTCCAAGGTCTTGCTTACCTTGGGCAAAGGCAAGCTGGATGCCAACGGCCATCTAGAACTCGAAGGCGACCAAGAATTTGCCGCTCAAGGCAAACTCACTCACTTGCGTCTACGTGACTTGGGTGAATTCGACAATCTGCCCAAGGTGGACTTGAATGGTGACTTCAAGCTCAGCGGCCAACGCGCACCCAAGTTGCAGGCGGATCTGGCGTTTCGCATTCAGGACAGTCTGATCGATGGCCATCCACTACATGGCAAGGGCGAAGCCCGGTTGCGGGGCGACAGCCTGCGCATCCCGCAACTACAACTGGTGGCCGGTAGTAATCGCCTGAACGTGCAAGGTGCCTTGTCTGAAGCCGATTCCCGCCTGGACTTTGACCTGAACGCGCCGCAATTGCAGCAATTTGGACCGGGTTTTGACGGCAGCCTGCAGCTAAAAGGACGGGCCACTGGCAGCTTTACCGCTCCCCGTATTGTGGCCAATTGGCATGGTAAGGAAATACGCTTGATGCATCACTGGCAGATGGCTACCTTGCAAGGCAATGCCGACGTGCACCTCGACACCAAGCAGCCGTTTTCCCTGAAATCTGCCATCGCCGAACTTAACCTGACTGACTTCAAGGGCGGCGATCAAAGCCTGGCGACGCTGGATGCCAAGCTTCGCTTTGCACCCCAACCCAGTGCGCCGCTGTTGCTGGATGTGCGCGGTACCGATTTTCGTGCTGGTCAGTTAGGGGCCGACACATTCAGCCTGCAGGCTGATGGCAGCACTGCTCGCCATGCCATCACCTTCAAGATGAACGAGCCCAAACAGACTTGGCAAATACACGCCAGTGGCGGCTTACGGGACCTAGCGCGCACGCCTGCCTGGCAGGGCACGCTGGATCGGCTCGACGCCAAGGGCACGTTTGATGCCAAGCTGGCCGCGCCTGCCCCCTTGCTGGTATCGGCGGCCCGTACCCAACTCGACAATTTGCGCATCGATGCCGAAAGCGGACTGATCGTGGTTGAGCAATTCCTGCTCCAGCCACAGCGTGTCGTGACCAAAGGCTTCATCGAGCGCCTGCAACTAGCGCCACTGCTGAAGCTGGCTACGGACTCACCCGTGCTAGCGACCGATCTGGAACTAGACGGCAACTGGGACTTCACCGTGGCCGGCAGCGTGCAGGGCAAGGCCAGCCTGCGCCGACGCAAAGGCGACATTGTCATGCGGGGCGGTGCCCCCGTACCCCTGGGCCTGCAGAACCTGGAAGCGCAGGTTACGGCCAGCGGCCGCCAACTGGAACTGGACTTCAAGGCCGACGGTAAACAACTGGGGCATATCGACCTGACGGGTCAGACTAGACTAAGCCGTGCTGGCGCAGGCTGGACCATTGCTCCGGACGCGCCCGTGTCCGGCCGTGCGCGCCTGGATATTCCCAATCTTGGCTGGATCGGCCCGCTGGCCTCGGCCACGCTGATCACTGAGGGCCGCCTGCAGGCCAATCTCGACGTAGCCGGCACCTTTGGCGCACCGCTTTTGCGCGGGGGTATCAACGGCAGTGGCTTGCGGGTCAACATGACCGACACCGGCGTTGATCTGCGTAATGGTGTGCTGAAAGGCACCTTCACAGATGAACGTCTGTTGCTGGAGACCCTGCGCTTCACGCACGAAGGCGGCAGCATTGGCCTGGACGGTGTCATCAGCTTGGTCAGCGGTCAACCAACAGCTACGCTGAAACTCGCCGCACGGCGCTACCCCATTCTGAACCGCACCGACCGTCGTCTGGTCATCAGCGGCGACAGCGCCCTCCACTTGCAAAACAATGTGGCCACCGTCAAAGGTGACTTCTTGGTAAATGAAGGCGCCATCGATATCGGTCGCAGCGACATGCCCCAGCTCTCGGATGATGTTGTCATTGTCGGCAAGGAGGACAAGTCGGAAGGTAGCGGGCAATTGACGGCGGCACTCGACATCAATATCAAGCTGGGCGATGGCATCAAACTGACCGGTCACGGTCTGGATGCCATGTTACTGGGGGAGTTGCGCATCCAGAACCCGGCAGGCACGCCTCCCCAGGCCTATGGCACGCTGCATATCGCCAAGGGCACGTTCAGCGCCTATGGCCGCGAACTGGACATCGAGCGTGGTGAATTGCGTTTTACCGGCCCGCTCACCAACCCCGCGCTGACCATTCTGGCCATGCGTCGCGGCCTGGAAGTCGAAGCCGGCGTATCGGTGGTCGGTAATGTTCTGGCACCGCGCATCACGCTGGTGTCCGAACCGTCAGTGCCGGACGCAGAAAAGCTGGCGTGGCTGGTGTTGGGCCGCAGCCTGCAAAGCGCGGGAGGCGGTGACATGGATGCCTTGCAGGACGCTGCCGCTCAACTGCTATCGAAAGGCGCGATTGCCGGCGTCCAATCCCAGATCGGCACAGCACTTGGCCTGGATGACTTCGGCATTTCCAGCGAGGGCGGTGGCCTAGAAGGCAGCATCGTAACGCTGGGCAAGCGCCTGTCTTCGCGCCTGTATGTGAGTTACCAGCAGAGCCTGGCCTCAGCGGGCAATGCGGTGCTCTTGCGTTACACCCTGACTCCTCGTATTTCGCTCGAAGCCGAAACCGGATCGCGAAGCGTGTTTTCCGTGTTCTACAACATCGCCTTCGATTAACGGAGACAGCACCTGCTACTGGCGGCGGTCTGTGGGCGTGCAACTGCTCACAGGCCGCTGCCTCCTTTTTTCCATTTCAGCTTTCCACCGCCCTTAAAGGATAGCTGTCTGGGTTTTCACCCCATTTAAAAACAAAAAGCGCTGACGTCAAGGGCAAGTCATTGCGTTATCCCAAAGGAAGGTCGGGACTTATACCTGTTTCATGTTGTCTATTATGTAAGCAAGCTTTGGCAAGTGAAGGGGTAACGTGGGTTGCCCGGCATAACTTCTAACATTCAAATACAAGCTGTCTTTCTGCCAAGGCAGAAGACTAGGAAAGTGAAAACGTCTTTTCCAAAATAAAAAAGGGGTTTTCATGTTCCACGAATCGGGAGAAACGATGAGTAATAGATTTCCTGCAGCCAGCGAACGTGTAGTTTCTTATCTAGAGAAAACGTCCTTTCCTTTGCTGTCAGACGAGAAAGAGCCTGCCTTTTCTCCGCCAGATATCCCGCGCGCAGCCTTTGTCCGGTTTGGAGACTTGTATGGGGCATCGGAGGTTATGCAAAATCTGTTCCATATGATTGCCCGCGTCGCCCCCACCCGCGCCAATGTGTTGATTAGTGGTGAAAGTGGTACTGGGAAAGAACTGGTCGCAGCCGCTTTGCATCAGATGGGCAAGGAAAAGGGCAAGCCTTTCGTAGCCCTGAACTGCGGCGCAATTTCTCCCCAGTTGATCGAAGCCGAGTTATTCGGCCATGAACGTGGCAGCTTTACTGGTGCGGTACGTATGCACAAGGGCTGCTTCGAGCGCGCTAACGGCGGCACCCTGTTCCTGGACGAACTCACCGAAATGCCCTTGGAAATGCAGGTCAAACTCTTGCGCGTGCTGGAGACTGGCCGCTTTTCCCGGGTAGGCGGCAGCGAGGAAATCCAGGTCAGCGTACGCATCATTGCTGCTACCAACCGCAACCCCTTGGCAGAAGTCGAGACCGGAAAATTGCGCAACGATCTTTTTTATCGGCTAGCCGTTTTTCCCCTGCATGTGCCCCCTCTAAGCGAGCGCGGCGAAGACATTGAATTA
>JBBSSV010000034.1:0-10796 GCA_038241705.1 Burkholderiales bacterium
CCAGCCGTCCGTCGCCACCTTGCCGTCACGCGCATCCAGACCCACGATGATCTGGCCAGGGAAGGCGCTGCAGGCATCGCGCAGAAAGCCTGGGCTCTTCACGGCAGCAGTGCCGATAATGATGTAACTCAGGCCCCCATCCAAGTAGCGCTCGATGGTATCCAGATCGCGAATACCACCTCCGAGTTGGACCGGGACTTCCTCAAGATCATTTTCCTCGGCAAAGTCCTGCACCGCCGTGACAATGGCCCTGATGGCTTGCGCGTTCTTCGGTTTGCCAGCAAATGCGCCGTTCAGGTCAACTAGATGCAGGCGACGTGCGCCCTGCGCCAACCAATGGCGCGCCATCTCGCCCGGGTCTTCGGAAAAAACAGTGGCCTGTTCCATGTCGCCCTGTTTCAGGCGTACACAATGACCATCTTTAAGATCGATTGCAGGTATCAGCAGCATGACTTCAATGAGAAGAGTTAATAAATGGGAAGAAAGGATTAATGTAGCGGAATCAGGGCTTCCAGGTCACGAAATTCCGGTAAAGCTGCAAACCTGCGGTGGCACTTTTTTCTGGGTGGAACTGGGTGGCAAAAATATTCTCGCGTCCGACTGCACAGGCAAATCTGCCACCGTAATCGGTTTCAGCTGCAATATCGCCACGCTGAGCAGGCTGGGCATAGTAGCTGTGGACGAAATAAAAATAACTGCCATCCGCAATGCCCTGCCACAGAGGATGAGACTGTTTCTGCCAGACCCGGTTCCATCCCATCTGCGGCACCTTGAAACGCGAGCCATCAGCCTGCAACCGAGATTGCAGATCAAAGCGCACCACCTTGCCCGGCAACAAACCCAGGCAGGCCGTGTCGCCTTCGGCGCTATGATCAAACAACATCTGCTCGCCTACGCACACCCCTAGCAAAGGCTTGGTGAGCGCCGCTTCAAGCAGAGCTTGCTCTACCCCCGCGCTACGCAACGAAGCCATGCAGTCGCGCATGGCCCCCTGCCCCGGCAGAACCAGGCGATCAGCACTGCGGATGTCGGCTACTTCACCCGAAACCTGGATCTCGGCATCTGGCGCGACGTGGCGCAAGGCCTGAGCCACCGAGCGCAAATTGCCCATGCCATAGTCCATTACCACGATTTTGTTCATGACACGCGTTCAGGTTGCGCTAGTAAAAAACCTCGTTGCTGCTCAATAAGTCGGCTTACAGCGTGCCTTTGGTTGAGGGAATCGTATCGCCCGCACGGTCGTCCGCCTCGATGGCCATACGCAAAGCGCGCCCAAACGCCTTGAACACGGTTTCGCATTGGTGATGAGCGTTTTCACCACGCAGATTGTCGATGTGCAGCGTCATCAGGGCGTGATTGACGAAGCCCTGAAAGAATTCCCGCGCCAGATCGACATCAAAGCTGCCGATCATGGCACGCGTAAAGGGCACGTGGTATTGCAGGCCCGGCCGGCCGGAACAATCCAGTACGACGCGCGTCAGGGATTCGTCTAGCGGCACATAGGCGTGGCCGTAGCGGCGCACGCCGCGTTTGTCGCCGATCGCCTTGGCAAACGCCTGCCCCAGTGTGATACCCACGTCCTCGACGGTGTGATGGGCATCGATGTGCAGATCGCCGTCGGCCACGATGTCCAGGTCCACCATGCCATGACGCACAATCTGGTCCAGCATGTGGTCCAGAAAGGGAACGCCAGTCTGCAAGTTTTGCTGGCCAGTGCCATCCAGGTTGATGGCAACCCGGATCTTGGTTTCATTGGTATTGCGAACGACTTCTGCGGTACGGGAAAGGGACATTTTCAATTCCGAACAATTAGGGGGCCAGAGTTGCTTCCAGCGCGCCCAGGAAAAAACTATTTTCTTCTGGAGTGCCTACGGTCACCCGCAAGCAGTTTTCCAACAATGCATGCATTTTACCGACATTTTTGATCAACACCCGGCGTTCCAGCAGTTTGGCGAAGACCTGATCGGCTTGATGGCTATTACTGCACAGACGAATCAGCAGAAAGTTGGCGGCTGAAGGGAAAACGGATACTCCAGGCAAGGCGGCCAGGGCAGCACTCAGCCGGGTACGCTCCTGGCACAGTTGGCGCGCCTGCTCATCCAGCACTTCCAGGTTGGCCAGCATGAACTGCGCGGCCGCCTCGGTCAGCACATTGATGTTGTAGGGCGGACGCACCTTGTCGAACTCCACCAGCAGCGATGCATGGGCCGACATATACCCTAGGCGAATGCCGGCCAGGCCGAGCTTGGAGACAGTACGCATCACCACCAGATTATCGAATTCCGGCAAGCGCTCCATGAAGCTGCTCTGGGCAAACGGCTGATAGGCTTCATCAACGATGACGATGCCCGTGTCGCCCACGGCGCGCAGCACTGCTTCCACATTACTGGCATCGAAAAGGTTGCCCGTGGGATTGTTGGGGTAAGCCAGGTAAGTGATAGCCGGGCGATGCTGACGAATCGCCGCCAGCATCGCCGGCAAATCCAGCTCGAAGTCGGGCAACATCGGTACGCCGACAAACTCCAGCCCAGCCAGTTGCGCTGACAGCGCATACATGACAAAGCCCGGCAGCGGCGCGAGCACCTTGGCGCCGGGACGGGCGCAGGCAATGGAGACCATGGAAATCAGTTCATCCGAGCCGTTTCCCAACAGCACATCAAAGCCTGCCGGCACGCCCAACTTACTGCAGATGGCTTGCTTCAGACCGATGTATGAGGGGACCGGATAACGATTGAAGGCCACCGTCGCCAGGTGCTGCCCCAGTTCCTGGCGCAAGTCATCGGGCAAGGGATACGGGTTTTCCATGGCATCGAGCTTGAGAAAGCCATCCGAATCGGGCACATGGTAGGTATTCAATGCCTGCACATCCTGGCGAATGGTGTTGTGGACGACAGATGTGGACATGACGACTCCCTTTTGAAAATTGGATTAACAAGGCCATCGCGCAAAACGCCGGGCCAGTCAAAGCTGGCGCCGTGGTTTCATGCTTATTTTGCAGCAGCTGAGGTGACGCTGAAACTTGGCCGCGCAACAGCCAAACGTGCTTCAGCCATGATGCAATACGCTGAGTTCAGTTCGAAGCCGACAAAGTTGCGATCGCAATGCACTGCCGCGACCGCCGTCGTACCGCTGCCCATGAAGGGGTCCAGCACCACGCCCCCCGGCGGACAGGAGGCCTTGATCATGCGCTCGACGATTTCCAGCGGCTTCTGGGTTGGATGGTCGACCCGCTCCGGGTGTTCGCGATGCAGCCGCGACACGCTCCACAGGTCTTTCGGGTTTCGGCCCAACTCCAGCCATTTCGCGCCAACAAAGATGGAACGGGTACGCGCCTTCTTGGTGAGCGCGTCATACGGAATGCGGATGGCATCCAGATCGAAGTAATAACCTTTTTGCCTGGCAAAAAAGCCAATGGTGTCATGCACCGAACTGTAGCTGCGCACGCTACCGCCCATAGACGGCACACGACGGTCCCAGATGATCTCATTGATCATCAACATCCGTTGCTTGAGCAGTACGAAAATCTCCGGCGAATAACGCCAGGTCAAAAAAATATACAGACAGCCCTGGGGGGTGAGCTTGGGCAGAACGGCGTCGATCCAGGCCTCCATCCACTCCAAATAGGCACCGGCCTCCTGCTTGTCTGAATCATTGCCGTAGTCCTTGCCCAGGCCGTAAGGGGGATCGGCCACCACCAGATCCACCGCCCCATCTGGAATCCGGGCCAGGCCCGTGAGCACATCTTCGCAAAAGACGCGATTCAGCCAAGGCTGGGCTCTGGTCACAATGGCCGATGCCGTCATGCTGACCAGAGACTTGGCAGGCAAGCAGTCATTGCAGGCGGTAACGGGCGGACTGGGCGTGGGCCGATAAACCTTCGCCATCGGCCAGTTCGGCCGCAACCGGACCTAAAGTCTGGGCACCTGACTGGCTGACATGCAGAATGCTGGAACGCTTCTGAAAATCGTACACGCCTAGCGGTGAAGAAAAGCGGGCCGTGCGCGACGTCGGCAGGACATGATTAGGTCCGGCACAATAATCACCCAAGGCTTCGGACGAGAACCGTCCCAGGAAGATGGCGCCGGCATGCCGGATCTGATCCGCCCAGTGTTGTGGGTTTTCGGTGGAAATCTCCAGATGCTCGGCAGCGATGTGATTAGCAATGCGGCAAGCTTCTTCCAAGTCTTGAACCTTGATCAGGGCGCCGCGGTTTTGTAAAGAGGTGCGGATCACTTCGTGGCGCGGCATGGTCGCCAGCAAGCGGTTGAGGCTGGCTTCAACTTCAGCAATGTAGTCCGCGTCCGGACACAGCATGATGGATTGAGCCAACTCGTCATGCTCCGCCTGGGAAAACAGATCCATCGCGATCCAGTCGGCAGGCGTGGTGCCGTCGCAAATCACTAGAATTTCCGACGGCCCGGCAATCATGTCGATGCCGACGGTGCCAAACACGCGGCGCTTGGCGGCAGCGACATAAGCATTGCCGGGTCCAACAATCTTGTCTACTTGAGGAATGGTCGCGGTACCGTAGGCTAGCGCGCCCACGGCTTGGGCACCGCCGATGGCGAAGACCCGATCCACGCCGGCAATCGCGGCCGCCGCCAGCACTAGTTCATTTCGCACGCCATCTGGCGTGGGTACCACCATGATGATTTCACCCACCCCCGCCACCCTGGCTGGAATCGCATTCATCAAGACCGAAGACGGATAAGCCGCCTTGCCGCCCGGCACATAGATGCCGACCCGATCCAGCGGCGTGACCTTCTGCCCAAGGATGGTGCCGTCGGCTTCGGTGTACTGAAAGCCGTCGGTGCCGCATTCTTTTTTCTGCCGTTCATGGTAAGCCCGCACCCGATCCGCCGCGGTTTGCAGCGCGGCGCGGCGCGTGACGGACAGTCCCTCCAGCGCCTGCTGCAGGCTCTGAACGTCGACTTCCAGTGTGGCCATGCTGGACGCGTGAGTGCGGTCGAACTGGGCGGTATATTCCAGCACCGCTGCATCACCGCGCACCTTGACGTCCGCCAGGATGGTGGCAGCGACATGGTCAATGGCGGCGTCTTCGGTCTCCTCGAATGCCAACAACGTGTTGAGGCGCTCGGAAAAATCAGGGGCGGTGGAATCCAGTTTGGCTATTTGAAGAGGCATGGTGTTAAGGAGTGAATGCGAAGCAAGACTGCTGAAGCGGTAAAGTGTATCAGGCGGCGCGATGGGATTCCTGCGAGGCAGAGGCAAAAGCGGCCAGAATCGGCTGCAGGCGGGCACCCTTGAGTTTCAGCGCGGCCTGGTTGACGACCAGACGCGACGAAATATCCATGATGTGCTCGACTTCTACCAGCCGATTGGCACGTAGGGTGCCGCCGGTGCTGACCAGATCGACAATGGCGTCCGACAGACCGACCAGCGGCGCCAGTTCCATTGACCCATACAGCTTGATCAGATCCACATGCACACCTTTGGCGGCGAAATGCTCGCGCGCGGTCTGGACATATTTGGTCGCTACCCGTAGGCGGGCCCCCTGATGCACGGCAGCAGCGTAGTCGAAGCCTTCGAACACGGCGACCGACATGCGGCAATTGGCGATATTCAAGTCAATCGGTTGATACAGGCCTTCGCCACCATGCTCCAGCAATACATCGCGCCCGGCCACGCCCAGATCGGCCGCTCCGTACTGGACATAGGTTGGCACGTCCGAGGCGCGCACAATGATCACCCGCACCTGTGGGTCGCTGGTGGGCAGGATCAACTTGCGCGAGGTTTCTGGATTTTCGGTGACGACAATCCCGGCCGCTTCTAGCAATGGCAGAGTTTCTTCGAAGATGCGGCCTTTGGACAAGGCTAGGGTCAGGGGTGCATTCATACTGTGATTCGCTCGATGGCGGCGCCAACGCCGGCCAGTTTGTTTTCCATGCGGTCATAGCCGCGATCCAGATGATAGATGCGGTCGACCAGGGTTTCGCCTTCGGCGGCCAGCCCGGCAATCACCAGCGAGGCCGAGGCCCGCAGGTCCGTGGCCATCACGGGTGCGCCGATCAGTTTTTCGACCCCATCGATGACGGCAGTGTGGCCTTCGATACTGATCGTAGCCCCCAGGCGACTCAACTCCTGAACGTGCATGTACCGATTTTCAAAAATAGTTTCGGTGACCCGGGCGCTGCCTTCGGCTACGCAATTCATGGCCATGAACTGGGCCTGCATGTCCGTCGGGAAGCCCGGATATTCAGTGGTACGAAAACTCACGGCCTTAGGACGGGCCGACATCTGGCCGCGCACCCAGTCCTCGCCTGTGGTGATGATGACGCCGGCTTCGCGCAACTTGTCCAGCGCCACCTCCAGCAAGTCCGCCCGCGTGTGGCGCAGCAGCAAGTCGCCGCCGGCTGCCGCCACGGCGCAGAGGAAGGTGCCGGTCTCGATGCGATCAGCGACTACGATGTGGCTCGCGCCATGCAGGCGCTCCACGCCCTGGATCATTAGTCGGTCGGTGCCAATACCATCGATTTTAGCGCCCATAGCGGCAAGCAAATTGGCCAGGTCCGTGACCTCAGGCTCGCGCGCCGCATTTTCGAGCACGGTCTCGCCTTCTGCCAATACTGCAGCCATCAGCAGGTTTTCCGTACCCGTGACGGTGATCATATCGGTAACAATGCGCGCACCGCGCAGGCGTTTGGCGCGCGCATTGATGTAGCCGGCTTCGATGGTGATTTCGGCGCCCATGGCCTGCAGCCCCTTGATGTGTTGGTCCACCGGACGTGAGCCGATGGCGCAGCCGCCAGGCAAGGACACCCGGGCTTCGCCGAAGCGTGCCAACAATGGCCCCAGCACCAGAATCGACGCGCGCATGGTTTTCACCATTTCGTAGGGCGCCTCAAGACAGTTGACGCCACTGCCGTTCAGGCTGATGCGCTCGCCTTCCTGCGTGGCTTGCAGTCCCAACTGTCGCAGCAGCGCCAGCATGGTCGCCACATCTTGCAGCCTAGGAACATTCGAAAGTTCGACACTGTCGGCGGTCAGCAAGCCCGCACACAAGATGGGCAAGGCAGCATTCTTGGCACCAGAAATCGTGATTTCGCCCGAAAGGCGATGGCCGCCGTGTATTAAAAGCTTGTCCATCTAATGGCTGTCTCGTTGAAGGCTAAAGGCGTTAAGGGGCCACGAAGCGGCTTGCTGCGCCGTGGCAAGATGCAAAGATCAACCGGGTTATTGCCCGTATTCCTCAGGGGTCAGGGTCTTCATGGACAAAGCATGGATTTCTTCGCGCATGCGGTCCCCCAACGCGGCATATACTAGCTGATGCCGCTGGATCGGGCGCTTGCCGCTGAAAGCCTCAGAAACGATGACCGCATTGAAATGCTGGCCATCGCCCTCGACTTCCAGGTGGGTGCATTCCAGGCCACCGGCGATGTAGCTCTTTACCAACTCGGGTGTGGGTAGCGTCATGGTCTTCATCCTTATCTGAAAAATCCGTCAGTGCCGCAGCTTGTAGCCACGTCTGAGCAATTGCATCGCGAGGGTGCCTAATACCGCGACAAAGACGGCAACAATCGCAAAACTCATCAACGGATCAACATCCGATTGACCGAAAAAACCGTAGCGAAAACCATCTATCATATAAAAAAACGGGTTGAAATGCGACACTGCCTGCCAGAAAGGCGGCAACGAATGCACGGAATAGAACACGCCCGACAAAAAGGTAGCCGGCATGATCAGGAAATTCTGGAAGGCCGCCAGCTGGTCGAACTTGTCAGCCCAGATGCCGGCAATTACGCCCATGATCGCCAGGATGGCCGAGCCAAGTATGGCGAATCCCAGAATCCACAGTGGCGAACGCAGTTCCAGGTCGGCAAACCAGAAGGTCACCAGCAACACTCCACAGCCCACGGCCAGGCCGCGCACCATGGCTGCTAACACATAGGCGCCGAATACTTCGCCATGCGATAGCGGCGGCAGCAGTACGAACACCAAATTACCGGTGATTTTGGACTGGATCAGCGAGGACGAGCTGTTAGCAAAGGAATTCTGCAGAATGCTCATCATCACCAGCCCCGGCACCAGAAAGGCAGTGTATTCCACCTCCGCATAGACCTGCACCCGGCCGCCCAGCACATGACCGAAAATCAGCAAGTACAGCATGGCCGTCAAAACCGGCGCAGCTAGGGTCTGGGTCCCTACCTTCCAAAAGCGCAGGATTTCCTTATAGAACAGGGTGCGAAAGCCAATCATTGCCCGCCTCCCGTGATCTGGATGAAGACATCTTCCAGGTCAGCCGGCTGCAATTGCATGTCACTGATTTCTGCGCCGCTTTCGCGCAAGGAGCGCAAAATGGGCTCGACCTGCTCGTAGTTGGTGATGCGCAAGGTATAAGTCTGGTCAGACAGTTGCTGGGTCGGCGCCATCATCAGGGGCGCCAGGTCTTCCGGCAGCTCGCCCTGGCGCAGCTTGAGGGTGAGTTGAGCCCCCGAAATGCGCCGCAGCAAGGCCTCGGTCGCATCCAAGGCCACCACATTGCCGGTCTTCAGCACCGCCAGTCGGTTGCACAGGGCCTGGGCTTCTTCCAGATAATGGGTGGTCAAGACAATGGTATGGCCTTCGCGGTTCAGGCGGGCGATGAATTGCCACAAGGTCTGGCGCAACTCGACATCGACCCCGGCGGTCGGCTCGTCCAGCACGATCACTGGCGGCTTGTGCACCAGCGCCTGCGCCACCAGCACCCGCCGTTTCATGCCACCCGACAGGGTGCGCATATTGGCATTGGCCTTGTCGGTCAAGTCGAGATGGTGCATGACTTCATCGATCCACTGATCGTTCTTGCGCAGACCAAAATAGCCGGACTGCATGCTGAGGGTTTCGCGTACCGTAAAAAAGGGATCGAACACCAACTCCTGCGGCACCACGCCCAGTTGCATGCGGGCCTGCCGATAGTCTTTGACCACATCATGGCCCAGCACCCGCACCTGCCCCCGGTCGGCCCGGCTCAGGCCAGCAATGATTGAAATCAGTGAGGTCTTGCCAGCACCATTCGGGCCGAGCAGGCCAAAAAACTCGCCCTCTTCGATCTGCAGCGATACTCCATTCAGCGCCTTCAACGCGCCATAGCTTTTTTCAACGCCGACAACTTCAATTGCAGCCATCCTGGCTTGCCTCTATTTTCAAAAAAATATCCCTGCCCGCTGACCGCAATCAAGCAGCGAGCGTACAAGGAAGTGAATGTACTACAGGGAATAGCAGCGCGCTTGCAGGCACAACTGGTCGGACTGGACGAAAAGCGGCAGCGCTATCGCCTGCCAAGGCTGCTCAAGCAGCCAGCAATTCCGTCAAGCCGTAGAGCGCAACCAGACTGTGCAGTCCGGTCGGCATAAGGGTAAAGACCACAGTGACCTTGGTCTTTTGCGCAGCACGCTGCCATGCCAGCAAAGTGGCGACTGCTGCCGAATCGGTGTCGGTCAAGCCGTCCAGCGCAATGATGGCTTGCCCGGCGGCAATGGCCTGCAACCCCTGCTCGCGCACCTGGGTTGCGTTATGCATGGTCAGCCGGCCTATCGGACGAAAGGCTTCAGGCTGGCTCAAGACGCCGATCCTGTCTTGCCGGCAAGACGCTTGTTGCGCTCCGTCAGGGTCTGGATCAGGCCATCGATGCCGCCTTTGCTGATCTCACTGGCAAAGCTGCCCTTGTAGCTTTCCACCAGCCACGCACCCATGATGTTGATGTCAAAGATTTTCCAGCCGTCAGCGCTGTCTTGCAAACGGTAGTTGATCTGAATAGGCTCGCCCCGCGGCTGCAACACCTGCGAACGCACTTCGACGCGCTTGGCATCGGCTGGTGCACGAAGGGGACGAAACACCAGTTTCTGGTCGCTGACTTGGGAAATCGCACCCGAATAGGTGTACACCAACAGACTGCGAAATTCATTTGTCAGCTTTTCGCGCTGTGCAGAATTAGCTTCGCGCCAATGGCGTCCGGCTGCCAACATGGTCATGCGCTCGAAGTCGACATGCGGCAGGATCTTGGCATCGACTAGTTCCTGCACTTTTTTCTGGTTACCGGCCTGAATTTCACTATCGGCCTTAGCAATTTTCAGCACTTCCTGGCTCAGCCGCTTGACCATGACGTCCGGCGCCTCGGTCGCAGCCAGAGCGATCGTGGAGCCCGAAAGAAAAAACACCATCAGCAATCGAGGCAGGGTAAAAGTAAGCAGTTTATTCATCATTCATGGTTCTCCAAAACAAGAGAGGTAGGCTGTGTAAAACCTAACTTGGGTCACGCCTTCTCCCATAACGCGGGAATATGGGTAACGGATGACTGGCCTGGTCAGGGTTTGACCAGGCCAGTCTCTTGGCCAAGGTTGCTGTCAGCCTCGCCGCCGCCGCTGACGGCCGGCTCAGTCACTTCAAAAGATTGTTCCTGCACATCCTGTGTCGGGGTGGGCATGAGCGGCTCTCCAGCCACGGGCTTAGCAGTTGTTTCGGGAGCGGGCGTAGCGCCACTAGGCGCTACATCCTGCTTGCTTATTTCGCCTTCATCGCTCAGCACGGGGGTCGACTTGCCTTTCAGTGAGGGTTGTTCATCGCCCCCAAAATCAACGTCGCCGTAATCGCCGTAATCGCCGTAATCCCCTTCGTCGTATCCATCATCGCCACGGCTGTCATCGATCTTACTGGCGCGTTGCTGAAGAAACGCATCCTTTACAAACTCATAGCGATCAAAGGCTGCGTCTTCCAGTAGGTTGGAGGCATCCAAGAGCGCTGCCCGTCGATCCACCAAGCCCACCAGCGTGCCGGCGTTGCGCGTATGGACCGGCGTA
>JBBSSV010000035.1:0-10759 GCA_038241705.1 Burkholderiales bacterium
CTCTTCGCGCCTTCCGCGAAACACGGCCAAGGCACGATGCGAGGGAATGTTGCCCAAGGCTTCAGCGTAGTCGAAATAATCAGCAAACTTTTCCCCGGCGCTTTCCTTGCCAGCAATCACGCATGCCTCGACCACGCCATGCTTGGTCAGATATTCCCGCAATGATTGGAGCAAGGTGGCGTCTTCGGCAAAGCGTTCCATCAGGATCTGCCGTGCGCCGTCCAGTGCAGCCTTGACATCCGGCACGCTCGGATTTTCACTCTCTTCGCGGCTGAAGGCAGGCCGCAGATAGGGGAGTGCGGTGCTTTCAGGGTCAAGAACGGGATTTTGCAGCAAGCTGTCTGCCAGCGGCGTCAGGCCTGCTTCGACGGCGATTTGCGCTTTGGTGCGGCGCTTGGGCTTGTAGGGGCGATACATGTCTTCCAGGCGCGTCTTGTCTTCTGCCAACAAGAGCGACTGACGCAAGGTGGGTATCATCTTCCCCTGTTTGTCGATGGACGCGAGGATGGTGACGCGTCGCTCTTCCAGTTCCCGCAGGTAGCGCAGGCGCTCTTCCAGCAAGCGCAGCTGGGTGTCGTCCAGCCCACCCGTGGCTTCCTTGCGGTAGCGCGCAATGAAGGGCACGCTGGCGCCTTCGTCCAGTAGAGCAGTGGCTGCTCTCACTTGAGCAGGTTTGGCGGATAGTTCGAGGGCGAGTCGATCAGGAATGGAAGCAAGCATGCGAGCGGAAAAATCAGTCAAGAGGGAAGAGGCATGATACGGAAAAGTACTTCATGCACCAATACAGATGATGGCTTGTCGTGCGCGATGAAAATAACGCAGTCGTCTTAGCTCAGGCGTCCGCCACTGACGCGAGCAATACCGGCCAGATCATCCCAGCTTTGAACATCGGCAAAGCCGCGCGCTGTCAGCAAATTGCGCACTGCCGGTGCTTGGTCATAGCCATGTTCCAGCAGCAGCCATCCTTCGGTTTTTAAATAAGTGGGCGCCTGTTCGATGATGGTGCGCAGACAGGCTAGGCCATCGGCGTGGTCGGTCAGGGCATTTAACGGTTCAAAACGTAGATCGCCTTGCTGCAGATGTGGATCGCCATCGACGATATAGGGTGGGTTGGCCACAATCAAATCGAATGGTTGGGAGGGAATGGAGGCAAACCAGTCGCTATGCATGAAGGTAACTTGCACCTGATGCTGAGCCGCGTTAAGGCGCGCCACAGTCAGAGCCTCCAGGCTGACATCGACGGCGCTGACTGTGGCATCTGAACGCAAGTTAGCCAGCGTCACCGCAATTGCGCCTGAGCCGGTGCCCAGATCCAACGCATGGCCGCCTGCTGGAAGGCGTTGGGCTGCCAGCTCGACCAGCAGTTCGGTTTCCGGACGCGGGATCAGCACTGCCGAGCTAACCTGAAAGTTCAGCCCATAAAACTCACGCTCGCCCAAAAGATAGGCCACGGGTTCGCCTGCCTGCCGTCGGGTGAACAGATCCGAAACCTGAGTGGCCTCGTCGGCAGTCAACTGGCGGTCCGACTGGGTGATCAGTTGAGTACGGGAGAGGCCGAGTGCATAGCCCAGAAGCAAGCGCGCATCCACCGCTGCCAAGCCGGAGCCGGACAAGGTGACACCCAGCGTGGTGCCCGCTGCCGGCCAAGATTCCGCAGCGTCCGGGCCTGATTCTATGGAAGCACAGACCATCAAAAGCCGGGCTTCCAACTGGGGTGTCGGGTGCGCAGCGAAAGCCAGCCCATGAACAGCGCCAGCACCAGGAACCACAGCAGCGCCCACATGGGAATTGACAAACCCAGAATAGGGGGCGTGGGCGTGCTGCAAAAGCCATTGGCCTTGAACAGGAAAGGCAGCCAGTTGGCGGTGGGCAAGGTGTTGAGAGCGGTTTCCATGGGGTCGATACCACAGGAAATGGCCGGATGGGCCTTGACCCACAAATGCCAGCCTGCCGTGCCGGCCCCAATGAAGCCCGTCAGGCTGGCAAGGATGGCAAACATGCGAGCACTTCTGCGCGCCACGCTGGCACCCAACAGGCAGACCAGCACAAAGACAAAAAAGGCATAGCGCTGGATAACGCAAAACGGGCAGGGTTGCAGCCCCTGTCCATGCTGCAGGTAGAGGGCGAAGCCGAGCAAGCCAGCGGCAATGGCTGCGCCGAGCAGGAAAAAGTGACGGGGTGAGTTCATGGATTCCAATCAAAGGCCCAGCCGTGGGCTCAGTTATCCGACGCCAGTGCGGCCAAGAGTTCGGCCTGATGCTCGGCCATCAGGGTGCTGGTTAGTTCAGCCAGATCGCCATCCATGATGAAGTCAAGCTTGTACAGCGTCAGGTTGATGCGATGATCGGTCAGGCGTCCCTGCGGGAAATTATACGTGCGAATGCGTTCGCTCCGGTCGCCCGAGCCGATCAGGCTTTTGCGAGTGGAGGCTTCCTGCGATTGCTGCGCCTGCAGTTGCACATCCTTGAGGCGCGCCGCCAGCACTTTCATAGCTTGGGCCTTGTTCTTGTGCTGACTGCGGTCGTCCTGGCATTCGACCACGATGCCAGTGGGCGCATGGGTGATGCGCACGGCTGAGTCGGTCTTGTTGATGTGCTGACCGCCGGCACCGGAAGCGCGGTAGGTATCGATGCGCAAGTCGGCCGGGTTGATGTCCACATCCTCAACTTCGTCGGCTTCGGGCATGACGGCAACCGTGCAGGCCGAAGTATGAATGCGGCCCTGGGTTTCCGTGGTCGGCACACGCTGCACCCGGTGTCCGCCGGATTCAAATTTCAAACGTGAATAGGCGCCAAAGCCGATGATGCGCACGATCACTTCTTTATACCCGCCGACCTCGGAGGAAGACTCGGAAATCATCTCAACCTGCCAGCGGTTGCGCTCGGCGTAGCGTAGGTACATGCGCAGCAGATCACCGGCAAACAGCGCAGCTTCGTCCCCACCCGTGCCCGCCCGCACTTCCAGGAAAATGTTGCGCTCGTCGTTGGGGTCCTTGGGCAAGAGCATGGTTTGCATTTCGCCTTCCAATATTTCTTGACGCGCTTCGGCTTGCTCGATCTCATCCTCGGCAAAGGCTTTCATCTCGGGGTCAGACAGCAATTCTTGCGCGGTGACGATGTCGCGTCCGACTAGTGCGTATTTTTGGTACAACGCCGACAAGGGCTCGAGCTCGGCATGTTCACGCGTCATCTTGCGGTAGACGTTCATGTCGGCCGTGGCCTCGGGCTGCATCAGCAGGTTATTGAGTTCTTCCAGACGCTGGGAAAGCTGGTCCAACTTGGCAAGCAGTGAAGGTGTCATGGAAGGTCACAGACAGAAAGGAGGACAGTAAAGGACAGGAAAAACGAATAAAACGGACAGCAAGCTTGATGTGCCGGATGACACAGGGAGGAAGGCAGGAACGCTAGCGTCGGGTGCGAAACAGCTGGGGCAGCAGGGACGCCAGGTGGGTCCGTTCATCGCCTTGGGCCTGATGCAGCGCATGCTGCGGGCCATGCAGGAATTTGGCTGTCAGGCCGCGCGACAGACTTTCGAGCACGACTTCTACATCCTCACCTCGCGCCAGTAAGCGCCGGGCACGTTCCAGCTCCAGTTGGCGCATGGCTTCGCTGGTCTCGTGCAGATTCAGAAT
This sequence comes from Burkholderiales bacterium, assembly GCA_038241705.1. Lineage (GTDB taxonomy): Bacteria > Pseudomonadota > Gammaproteobacteria > Burkholderiales > Burkholderiaceae_D > JBBSSV01. Next base: position 3,632 of record JBBSSV010000035.1, read on the forward strand.
GAGCGGCACCATGCTGCGGCCATCGACCCAGTGCATGAAGGATTGCACCCGGTTTTCAATGATTGCCTCGGCCTGGCTGACGGCGGCTTGGCGATGTTCCATGCCAGTCTGGACCGCGCTGCCCAGATCGTCCACGGTGTACAGGAAAATATCATCCAGTTCGCCAATCTCTGGCTCAATGTCGCGTGGCACCGCCAGGTCAACCATGAACATCGGCTTGTGCTTGCGCAGCTTGATGGCGCGCTCGACCATGCCCAGGCCAATGATGGGCAGCGAGGAAGCGGTGCTGGAGACCACGATGTCGTAGTGCCCCAGTTGCTCGGGCAGTTCGGCCAGGCGAATGGCGCGGGCATTCAAGCGGTGCGCCAGCGCTTCTCCGCGTTCTAGGGTACGGTTGGCAATGGTAAGGGATTTCGGGTTTTGCGCGGCAAAATGCGTGGCGCACAGTTCGATCATTTCGCCAGCGCCGATGAACAGCACATGTTGCTGAGCCAGGCTATCAAAGATGCGCTGTGAAAGACGGACGGCCGCAGCGGCCATGGAGACGCTGTGGGCACCGATTTCAGTGGTGCTGCGTACTTCCTTGGCAACCGAGAAGGTGCGCTGGAAAAGTTGGTGTAGATAAGGTCCCAGTCCACCTGCTTCATGAGCCTGGCGTACCGCATCCTTCATCTGCCCCAAAATCTGCGGTTCGCCCAGAACCATGGAGTCTAGGCCAGAGGCGACACGAAACGCGTGGCGCACGGCATTGTCCTGCGGCAGGGTGTACAGGTAGGGTCGCAGTTCGGCATAAGGCAGTTGATGGTAACTAGCCAGAAAATGGGCAGTGGAATCAATCGCAGCTTCACCATCAGACAGATGGCTGACCCCGTACAGCTCGGTGCGGTTGCACGTCGAGAGAATGGCAGCTTCTTCGGTAGGCGCATGTGCACTGTGTCGCCCATGCCAAGCACGCGCACTGGCCACTGCATGGGCGAGCTGATCCGCCGGAAAGGCGACTTTTTCTCGTAGCGCCACCGGAGCAGTAGTGTGGTTGAGACCGACAGCAAGAAGTTGCATGCGGATTGGTATGTTCCGACTCATAGGACAACTGCATTATAGCCCCTTGCCCTCCAGAACAAACTCAGGCGACAAGGCACAGGCAGGGAAGGGCGGGACTGGAGCGGGCAGAAAAAGAAGAATCCCGACCACAGAAAAGGAGGGAGGGAGAAGAGAGGAAGACCGGCTGCTGCTATTAGTCGAAAAAACAGACCGCTTAATTGCCGGTCTGTTCCAAGCGATAGCCATAGCTGTAGACCGGAGCGAGGGTGAAACCGTTTTCCGGACGCAGACGCAATTTGCTGCGGATGCGCGACACATGAGTATCCATGGTGCGCGAAGGAATTTCAACGGCCCGTGACCAGACAGCTTCCAGTATGTAGGCGCGTGACAAGGGGCGCCCGATATTGCGGAAAAACAGCAGTGCTAGGTCAAATTCTTTCTGGGTCAGCTCCACCACTTCCTCGCCGATGGTGAGACGTGCGCTCCGGATTTCAAAAAGAAAATTACCAAAGCGGACCTGCTCTGAAACTAGACGCGCGGGGTAGGCGCAGCGCAATAGGACTTGGGTTCTTGCCACCAGTTCCCCCCGCCGAACCGGCTTAAGCAGATAGTCGTTAGCACCGGCTTCCAGCCCGGCCACGGCCTCATCTTCTCCGGCCCGATTGATGATCAAGAGTACTGGCAGGTTACCGGGCAGGGATTCGCGCGCCCACTGCAGCACTTCCAGCGAGTTGCCCAAAGGAGGTTGCCAGTGAATCACGAGCATGTCATGACTGTCCTGGCGAAGGTGGGCGAGCGAACTCCTGCCAGAGGCGTAGACATGGCAGCTGTGTCCGGCTGAACTAAGCGCTTGACTAATCACTTGCGCCTGCTGGGAATCATCATCAAGGATTGCGATTTTCATGCTAATAAAAGGTGAGGATGCCTCATATTTGGGTAACAATCATAAATTACCAAATTTTGCAACTCTCGTTGCATTTACTATTGCAATTTAACAATGTTTAACATTCAGCACCAATTGTTGTTGTTTTCGTGCAGGTTTTAAGTGGCTCCTGCAACTGGTGTAGAAAGCTCAAAAAGAAACAGAGGTGTCATAATCGCGATTTTTACTTGTGCGAGAAAGTCATGATTCTTGAATTAGTCGACATTCGTATTCATCCTGGTAAACAGGAGGAGTTTGACGCTGCGGTGCAGCGCGGTTTGCGCGAGGTTATCAGCCCGGCTAAGGGGTTTTGTGGCTATCGCATCAACAAGGGTATTGAATCGCCGGAGCGCTATGTCCTGATGCTGTACTGGCACACACTGGAAAACCACACGGTGGATTTTCGTGAGTCAGAAGCTTTCTACGCGTGGCGCAGTATCGTTGGCCCCTTCTTTGCTGCGCCGCCTGTGATTGAGCATTTCACTTTACTGGAGCCAAAAAATTTGTAAGGCGTCTCGACGCAGGCACTTGGGACCATGTTCAGGCTTTTGGTTCGCACACTGCCTTACTGAAAAGGCCGAGGAAACAGTTGCAACGCTAAGTATCAACAAAAATTTAATCTTTGTAGTCAATGCGTTGGGTGCGCTGGGATGGACTTATCCACAGCGTTGCACACAGTTTCTGGGGATAAGATGGTTTGCAAAAAAGCAGCTTCTAAAGCCTAGCGGTCCAGCTTGCGGGGAGGTGAATTGAAAGAAACTGCCGAAAAACCCAGAGCAGCAGTGCAGGAAAACTGTTCAAGATGGCTCATAGAGGTTGTCACTTGTAAGGCAGTAGCTGTTGCAATTCCAGCGCGACCTGACGCCGCTGGCGGTTGTTGACAAAACGTCCTACCGTGACCTGCAGTCGGTCGCTTTTCAGCAGGATCAGGTCGTGGTGCAGACGTGGTGGCGCAACCTGCGTCTTGGTCGCATCCAGTTGAATGCGCCTTTCCCGTCCGCCATTGCATTCCAAGATCAGTAAGTTCTGGCTGTCAAGAAATATGCGCTCTTGATCAGTGGCATGCCGAGCGTAGTACAAAAAAGCCCAACCTACTGCGGCCAACTCCAGGCAAGAAAACAGGATGACAAACCATGCGCCGCGCAGAGTAAATGCCAGAGCGACTGTCAGTGACAAGCAGCAGAGCACACCGTAGGCGATTCCCAGTTGACGAGGAGTCAGCGCGCAGTTCCGTTTCAGTAACCATTGATGCAGCATCGTCATCTCCTGTCCAAGGCATTTGCAAGGTCAGTTGCCTGCTTCAGTGCTCATATTTTATACAGCAAGAATCAAGCCAATGGATGCTGAAATGGTAGATAAGTGGCCTGTGTGCCTCTCTGCTTTTGTTTTTTTTTAAGGCGACAGCGGTTCATTTCCAAGAAAAAGCCCACTACGTAAATGGGCTAAATTCATGGTTTTCAGGATGATATTGCTCGGGAAATGAGGATGATATTGCTCGGGAAATGAAGTTAATGGCAGCGATCTGCTCTGACTATCAACGCAAGGCCGAGGGACGTGCCAGCCCTAGATGTCCGCGCAAGGTGGTGTGTTCGTACTCTTGCCGGAACAGGCCCCGCTTTTGCAGCACCGGAATCACATGATCCACAAAGTCATCGATGCTCGATGGCAGGGACGGCGGCATCAGGTTGAAACCGTCGGCACCTTCGTTCATCAGCCAGTGTTCCATGTGGTCCGCGATCTGTTCCGGCGTGCCGACCACGGTGCAATGACCGCCGCCTGCGGCCAGCCGTCCCAGTAGTTGCCTCACAGTAGGCTGCTCAGTTTCGATGATGCGCAGAATGGTGGCGTAACGCCCTTTGGGTCCTTTGAATTCTTCCAGCGGCGGTAACGCTGGTACCGGTGCGTCCAGTTCCCACTCTAGGCAATCCTGAAAAATGAAGCTTTGCAGCTGGCGCAGGGACGATGCCGTGGGCAACAGTTCGTCGAGTTCGCGTTGCTTGGCACGCGCCTCGGCTTCTGTAGAGCCAACATAAGTTACCAACCCCGGCATGATAGGCACGGGTGCAATGCGTCCAGCCGCTTTCACACGTTGCTTGATGTCGCGGTAATAGGACTGGGCGGCCGCCAAATCGTAGGCCACGGCATAGATTGCCTCGGCCCGGCGCGCCGCCAAGTCGCGGCCCTGATCCGAGGCGCCTGCCTGAAAAAGTACTGCATGGCCTTGGGGCGAACGGGGCACGGTTAGCGGTCCGTCCACTAAGAAAAATTCGCCTTGATGATGGATGGGCTGGACTTGTGTAGGATCGGCATAGACCCCATCGCGCCGTATCTGCAGGGCCGTATCCGACCAGGAATCCCACAGGCCCAGCACCACATCGACGAATTCCTCAGCCCGGGCGTAGCGCTGGGCGTGCTCGGGCATGGCTTCATAGCCGTGGTTGCGGGCTTCGGCATCGAACATCGATGTCACCACATTCCAGCCGATGCGTCCCTTTGAGATGTGGTCCAGCGAGGCCACCAGACGGGCCGCATGAAAAGGCGTGAAAAACGTGCTGGAGACGGTGCTGATCAAGCCGATGTGTTCGGTGGCCCGGCTGATTGCTGCCAGAGTGGTCAGGGGCTCCAGAAACCAGAGTGGGCCATCTTCCACGCTACCGACCGAGTTGCCGTCGGCGAAAAAAATCGCATCCAGCTTGCCGCGCTCGGCAGTCTGGGCCAGTTCTTCAAAATAGCTGATGTCGCCCAAGCGCTCGGCGCTCGAAGCAGGGTGACGCCACGCCGCCTTGTGATGACCGCAGCCGTGGATGAACAAATTGATGTGCATATGTCGTGTGCTCATATTATTTTCCCTCTTAGTTCTTAACCAGCCCGCCGTCCACCACCAGATTCTGCCCGGTGATGGCTCGCGCCCAGGGCGAGGCAAAGAACAGGGCCGCATCAGCGAACTCGGCTGGCGTGGTGACGCGACGTAAAGGCGTGTTAGCAGCGATCAGATCAAACACGGCTTCTGGCGTCGCTGCTGAGGCATCGGTGGTGCGCAGCAGGCCGCCGGAAATCATGTTGACCGTGATGCCGTCCGGGCCCAGGTCATTGGATAAGGTGCGCGTCAGTGACAGCAGCGCGGCCTTGGCAGCGGTGTAGTCGTGGTACGGCACAACGGGATTCTGGAACAAGTTGGTGCCGACATTGATGATGCGGCCTTGGCCGGCTTGCTGCATTCCCGGAAGGGCGGCTTGGGTGGTATTCAGCGCGCCGCGCACGATGCCTTCGAACTGCTGCTGCAAGGATTCCCAGCGCAGCGTCGCTGCTTGTTCGCGGTCATCACCATTGAAGGAGAACTGGGGTAGCGCATTGTTGACAACGGTAGTCACAGGCGTAGAAAAATGCTGGCTGGCTTGGGCCAGCATGGCTTGCACGGCTTGGGCGTCGCACACGTCCGCTTGGACCGCCAGGGCGCGGTCAGGAGCAGATGCCGCCAGTTCTTGCGCTGCCTTGTCGCTGGAGAGGTAATTGATGACGACGCGTGCGCCTTCATTCAGAAACGCGCGAACCAGGTGAGCGCCCAGTCCGCGTGCGCCGCCGCTGATGAGAACAACCTGGTTTTTAAGAGGAAGGGAAAAATTATCAGTATTCATAGCATGCCTTGTGAGGAAAGCGAAGGCATGCATGCAAAGCGCCGGTTGCTTGGGCGCAAACGCGATAGACATCCCTTCGCCAGTACGATCTGGATCAGGTTCGACGGGTGTGATCTCAGTCCAGGAAGGGACACCCCGTGCCGCAGCGCAATACCATACCACGAAAGACAAAGGGTCCAAACGGGGCATATTTGACAAGCCCCCTCCTGGCCGTTACCCTTGCCGCAGTTTCTGGGGGGGCCTATGTCTGGGCTGAGATTCCGCATCTGTTGCGGTAACCCTTTGAACCTGATCCGGGTCATGCCGGCGAAGGGAAGGAAATCGCACTCTGCATTCCCCTTCCTCCATCCCTTGCACCGTCAGCGCGGCCAGACCGTCGCTGCGCCTTTTCTGTCGCCCTTAGCTTGCGGGCGGAGGACTTATTTATGCTTGATACTTGGTCAGCCATTACCTGGTTGTTGTTGTTCGCTGGCGGCTTTTCTCTGGCCGGTGTGCTGTATGCGCGCAATAATACGGACAGTCTCGAAGATTATGTGGTGGCACGCAACAGCCAAACGTCCACCGCCACCATCATGACCTTGCTCGCGTCTTCGCTGGGTGCCTGGATTCTGTTTGCGCCAGCCCAGGCCGCAAGCTGGGGCGGCCTAGGTGCCGTCATCGGTTATGCATTGGGCTCGGTCGCACCGCGCCTGACTATGATTCCTTTGGGGCGGCGCATGCGGGAACTGATTCCGGAAGGCCATACCCTGACCGAATTCGTCATTACCCGCTATGGCCGCGGCATGTATGGGCTGACGCTGCTGATCATGCTGTTCTACATGTTCATCTCGCTAACGGCCGAAATCACCGCGATTGCCAAGCTGATGACTTTGCTGGCACCGATCCCACTCTGGTTGACGGCCGCAGTGGTAATGGGGGCCACCTTGGTCTACACCTCCTACGGCGGGCTGAAGGCATCGATCTTTACCGACAAGGTGCAGATGATCGTGATTATTCCGTTGCTGGTGCTGCTAGTGTATCTGGGGTGGCGGGCAACGGGTGGCGTTGCGCCCGTCATCGAAGGTCTGCAAAAAAATGCGCCTCAGCTTCTGAATCTGGGCGATATAACCGGCATCAAGGCTGGGCTGACCTTTTTTGTGGCGATTCTGCTGACCGGAATGTTTCATCAGGGCAACTGGCAGCGCATCTATGCGGCCAACTCAGCCAAGGCCATGCGCAATGGCTTTCTGCTTGGGGGTATTCTTTCTGCGCCTGTCATCTTCATCATGGGCTTATTCGGCCTGGCGTTTGTCGGCTTAAACACTGGCGAAGACAGTTCCATTGCCCTATTCAGCGTCATTCTGCCTAGTGTGCCAGTATGGTTTGCAGTGGCCTTAATTCCGCTGGGGCTGGCGCTGGTCATGAGCAGTGCGGATACAGCAATCAGTGCCGTCTCCAGCATCATCGCCGTGGATATGCGTCGCCTGATGCCGCAAGCATCCACCGCAACCTTGATGCGGCTGTCGCGCGGTCTGATCTTCCTGTTGGCTA
>JBBSSV010000036.1:0-10748 GCA_038241705.1 Burkholderiales bacterium
GCTGTCGACATCGCCGCCCTGGCCTGGGATCACGATCTGCTTTTGCCAGTGGCTGTCGGCGCGACCGTCTTCATTAGCTGCGGATTGGGCTTGCTGGTCTGCAAAAGCATGCGTCACGGCCTCGGCAAACAGCGCCCACTCCGGGATGGCCAACAATGGCTGGCCCAGGAAGACGCTGCAGTCCTGTTGCAGAATGCGCGTCACCGAATCGTTGCAGGTCACCAGGCGGAAATGCTCGTCCAGCACCATGACTCCGGCCGACATGTTGGCCAGCACTGATTCCAGATAGGCCTTGGCACTTTCCAGCTCGTCGCGGTTTTTTTCAACCGTAGTGCGGGCTTCGGACAGCTGACGCGTCATGGTGTTGAAGGACTGGGTCAGGGTGCCAAGCTCGTCGGCGCTGGCGACAATTGGGCGTGGCGACAGGTTGCCTTCGGCCACGGCCTTGGTGCCTTCGGCCAGCAGCAGCAAGGGCCGGATCAGGTCGCTGGCAATCAGGAAGGCGCTGGTCAGCGCGGCAAAGATTGCCAGCAACAGCGTCAAGGTCAGCGTGATGAGGTATATCTGGCGCAAGCCACTGCGCGCCAGCGAGCGTTCCTGATATTCGCTATAGGCCACGCGCAGGGCTTCGGCATTGTTGGCCAGTAGCGGCGGCACGGGCTCTAACAATTGCAGGTAACGGACTTCGCTTTGCAGGTTGAGGTCGTTCGACGCCGTAGGAATCATGACCAGCACCCGCAGCCGCAAAGAGGATGGATCGTGCGGCACTACGGCACTGGTAGTGGAGGTGGCGTCGTCATCGTAAATATCGTTGCCGCCCTCGATTTGGGCATAGCTGCGGTTGACGCGCGCTTGATGCAACATGGACGTCGTGGGCAGCTCCGGCACCAGCACGCCCAGCGAGCTTCCGGCGCTGGCGATAATGTTGCCTCTGGCGCTGACGATCAGGACTTCCTGAGTGGCGCTGTGGTCACGCAGGCGCGACAGCAGGGTGATCTGGCCAGAGTCGGAGAGCTCGGATAGCTCCAACGCCAGGCTGCGGCCGCGGCTGCTCAGGTCCGCCAAAGAAGAATCCAGCGCTGCGCGCCCGAGGTTCAGACCAGCTTCCAGTGCCGACTCGACCCGTACATCGAACCAAGATTCAATCGAACGCGAGACGAACTGGACCGAAACCAGATAAATCACGATGCCAGGCAGGATGCCGATGACGGCAAATAGCCATACCAGCCGGGCCATCAAGCGGCTGCCGAACTTGCCACGACGGTAGCGCTTGTAAAGCCGACTCAGCAGTAGCACCACCAGCAGCAGCAGGGCCACAGCAATGAAGGCGTTCAGGCCCAGCAGCAAGGAGTAATGGCGGTCGAAAAAGCTGGAGTTTTCCGCTGCTGAGGCCAGTAGGAACAGCAGGATACTGACAATCGCGCACCCGACGATCAGGGCATAACGCAAGGCGCGGCTCACTCCTGAGCAACCTGGAAGGGGAAGCGGATCCAGTCGGAAGACAGGTCCCATTCCCGGTTGCTCAGGGCACTGATCTGGAAAGGCTTGGGCAGCTTGGCCACGTCCAGACCCATATGAACCGAGACAGTATACGTTTCGCCCGCGTCCAACTTGTCAGGGCCCGCGACCAACCAGCGTCCGGGACGCTGCACTAGAGACAGTGCTTCTTCGAGGGAGGTGAAGTTCTGGTGCAGGCTGCCAGCCGTGGCCACCCGGTACTGGCGCGTCAGCAGATTGTACGAGAGCCGCAGGGTGCGACTGGCGCTCAGGGCGGTCTGGTCGAACCAGTACCAGCGCGGTCGAACGATCTCGACGTCCGTGGTGAAATACAGCGGAATCCCGCGCAGCAGTGCGTCGTCCAGTTCCGGATTGAGCTTGAAGTCGAAGGCAGATGAGAGTTCATAACCTTCTACAGTCTGCTCCAGACGAATTTCAATGATCTGAACGTCATTGGCGGCGTGCGCTGAAGGGGCCGCTTGCCACAATAGCACCGCCATGGCCAGGATTGTCAGCAGCCGCCAGCCTGGGAAAAATCGTCGATTCACGCGTCAGATCGGAGCAACTCCGCCATAAAAGGTTCAGGGCAGTGTATCAAAGCACTGGCTTTTGGAATAACGCATGGAACAAGCCATCGTGGTCGGTGCTGGCATCGACTTGCGGTAACAGTTGTCCTGGTGCCGGCAGGCGCAACGCACCATGACGGGCTGCGAACCGATCGGCCTGTAGGGCTGATTCCTGTGGCCAGAGCGAGCAGGTCACCAGCAACAACTGGCCGCCCGGGCGCAGCATGGTCCAGAGATTGTCAAGGATGCGCGCTGCCAGCGCCGCCAGTTGAGCGGTATCGTCCGGTCGACGCAGCCAGCGTATGTCGGGATGGCGGCGCACGATGCCGGAGGCCGTACACGGCACGTCGGCCAGAATACGGTCGAAAGGCCGTCCATCCCACCAGTCGGTGTGGGTCGCGTCGCCTTGCTGAACCTGGGCTGTGAGGTTCAGGCGTTGCAGGTTTTCACGGATGCGTTCCAGCCGGGCCGCATCCTGATCCAGCGCCAGCAAGTCGATGTCGGCCAGTTCCAGCAAATGCCCGGTCTTGCCGCCGGGCGCGGAGCAGGCATCCAGCACACGCATACCGGATTTCACGTTCAGCAGCGGTGCCGACAATTGGGCAGCAGCGTCTTGCACCGAGGCCAGCCCCTGGGCAAAGCCTGGCAGGCGTTCCACTGGCACTGGCTGCGCCAAGCGTATGGCGCTGAGGCCAATCTGTTTGGCCGCCATGTTTTCTGCGGCCAGAAGCGCCAAATAATCATCGACACTGTCTTGTCGCTGGTTGACGCGCAGGGTCAAGGGCGGGGCAAGATTGCCCGCAGTCAGAATCGCCTGCCACTGCTCGGGATAGGCCTTCTTGGTGGCAGCAATCCACCAAGCCGGATAATTCCAGCGTGCTTCGGGCTCGCGCATGACCACGGCCAGCAGTGCTTCGCGCTCGCGCAGAAAGCGACGCAGCACGGCGTTGATCAGGCCGCGGGCAGCAGCGGATTTCGGATCGGCCGCGGCAGCCGTGACGGCCTGATCGACCACAGTAAAGGCGTCGTAACCGCTGCGCGGCCTTTTATCGTTGTCGCCTGCGCTTTCTTCCTGCAGCAAAGGCAAGGCAGCTTCCAGCAGCGCATGCACCATGGCCGAGGGCGGCTTGCTGCATAGATGGCGAATCAAGGCATCGCTACGGCCACGCTGGCGCAAGGCCAGATAGGCAATGGACTGGACGGCGCCGCGTGCGCCGGGCTGGGCCCGGCTGGCGGTAAAGACTTGGGCCAGCGCGGCCGGCAGGGCCGCACCGCTACGCACGCGCGCCAAAGCGCGGGCAGCGCCCTGCAGAGAAAAGGCCAACGAATCTGGCTTTAAGTTAGGCATAAGGGCTGATCAGGCAGGGGAAGAGGGCAGGCGTAGCCTGCCGGACAGACATAACAGGGATCATTAAACTAAGCGCCGAGCGACAGGCGGCAGGCGACAGTATCGTTGCGGTCAGCGTTCGGACGTCACACGCCCCACGTAACGAATTGCTGCTCACGATGCGCGGCGCGCAGCATTTCCAGCAGCGGAAAGATGCGCGTTGCCAGCGGCACGCCTTGGCTTGCCGGGACCTCGTCTTCATCTTCGTCTTCGCTTGACTCAGCCTCGCGCTGGGCGTCCTCGGCGGCGCTTTCATCGCGGCTGCGGGCGAATTCCTCTTCCAGCAGGGCCACCGCCTGGGCGCTTTCTTCAGCGGTGATGACGCCGCGCTCGACCTCTTTCCCCAGCATTTCCAGGATCGGTTGGGCGTGTTTTTCGTACATGGTGACGTCGGCGGCGGCCTTCGACTTGAATGTGACCAGCATCATGGCTCCTTGGATATATTTAGATGTTGAAACGATAGCATGGCGCAATCGCAACTTGCTGCTTGTATTGGCCTCAATGAATAGGTATCTGATTCTAATAGGTGGGCTCAAGCAATAGGTTCGTGCGCCATAAATCGGGCACGATGCAGCACGAACACCAGCAAGGCGGCGATTTGCAGGACGATGCCACATCCTAGCGCTAGGCGCATGGCATGCGCGTCCGACCAGCCGCTGTCGACAAATAGGTCGATCAGTACGCCCAGCCCCCATTGCGCGCCAAAGGCCCCGACAAAGATCAGCAGGTTATAGGCTGCATTGGCACGCCCACACTGGGACTTGGGAAAAGCTAGGTTGATCTGGGTCTGGGTGATGGTGCCGCCAGTACTGAAGGCTGCCAGCGCCAGCCACAGCCACCAAGCCTGCGAACCTGTGTTCCACAGCATCAGTAGTTGGGTCAGAATGGTCGCCACCAGTCCTGCCGTCATAGCCAAGTGCGGCGAGATGCCGTGGCGCTTGCCTTGCGCCAGGATACGTGGCGCGGTCCAAGCTAACAGCAGGTAGGCTGCCAACAGGGCAAGATTCATGCTGAATAAGGCCTGCGACGCTCGTTCCGGGTGCAATCCCAGTACCGTGGTCATCCAAGGCCCGGCCCAGAGCGTGTGCAGGGCAATAAAGATGCCCTGGTTGACGATGCCGAGTAAGGCCAGGCGCTGGAAATAAGGATTGCCGAAAATACAGCGGTAACTGCCGGCTTGGGAAGGCTGGACCAACGTTGCTGTGCTCGCCACCTTGGCAGCGGCCCGGCGCTCGGCCTTGCGCACCAGCCAGAACAGAGCAACTGCGGCCAGTGCGATCAATCCCGCCATGACCCAGAAGACGCCGCGCCAGCCGATGAAAGGCAGGGCGGCCGTCACCGGCAAGGTCGACAGCAGCGAACCGGTAGTACCGGCCACCAGCATGCCGCAAGCCAGCTGTGCCTGGCGCTGGGGCGCATGCCATTGACGAAAGGCGTGAAACGGGGCCATCAGACAGGCCGAGGCGCCAACGCCTAGCAGTAGGCGCCCCAGCCACAGGCCGGACAGGCTGGGACTCAAGGCAAACACTACGGCACCACAAGCGGCGATGGCCAACAGGATGGATTCGGTACGGCGCGCGCCATAGCGGTCCAGCCAGACGCCCAGTGGCAACTGCATCACGGCAAAGGCAGCAAAATAGGCCGAGGACAACAGCCCCAGATCGGCATGGGTCAGTTGCAACTCGCTGATCAGCGATGGGGCAATAACGGCATTGACCGAGCGCAGAACGTTTGATACCAGATAGGCGCCGGCAAAACAGGCAAAGGCACGAATCGCCAGGCTGCTGCCCAGAGGCAAACTGCCCTCTTCAGTCGCCCCGGATTTTCCCATATCAGCGCAGGCGAAAGCCGGTCAGAAAGGTTGCGATTTGCTCACGCTCGACTTCTGTTTCCGGGCCCACCACCACCAGTTGATAGATGTGTTCCTGGTGCGCAATGAGGTGGGCCACCAAGATCAGCGGCACCTTGCCCTTTTTGACGCCGGGCATGGCGCCGGTGGCTTCCAGCGTCATGCGCGATCCGGTAACGCCTGGCTGCAGCTCTGTTTCCTGAACGATGTGACCATTGATATTGCTGACCAAGGCAGCTTTCAATTGTTGCAACACGGCGTCGGCCTGTGTCGGGTCGGGCAGGTGGGCACTGCTAATGGCGTAGGTCATATGATCCACCCGGGCGGCGGTCATGGTCATGTTGATCTCGCTGCCCTCGAGCATGACCGGCCGGCTCTGGCTCATGGGCTTGGCCGGCAGCCACGCAAGATAAGTCCCGTCTTTGCCCTGCACTTCGCGCCAGTCATGGCGAGGCGTGCAGGCTATGCAGACCAGACACAGCAAGAGCATGAATGACCCCGACAACAGCCGTCGCGGTAACCAGGAACGTCGAATAGACAGAGAGGACATGTGCAGGTCAGAGATCAGCATGAGCAAGGGAAGGAAAGCGCGATATGAGGCAAAGGGTCAGGCGACATATTCTACACAGCACAGCCATGATCGGCCCCTCGCCTCGAGACCAAACGAGGCTGGCAAAAAACCCGCAATCAGCGAGTTACTAGCTAAACTTCCAAAGAGTAATATTTCGTTGAAGAAGCGTTTTCAAGGTGGTGCGCTGATTGGCTTTCTTCTTGCTTTGTCGAGAAAAAACACAGCGTCTGGTGCGATGCGCTACGTCCGCCCTCAAATGGATTTTCGTCCGCGTATGCTCACGGGAACCAAGCCGTAGCCGTAGGGTTTTTTGCGCCAGCAAGGCGTGGGTATACTGGTACCCATCCCATTTGCAAACAGGAGAAGCAACCATGCGTACCACCACATTGACTGACGGCACAACCGTTCCCATCCTGGGTCAGGGCACCTGGTTTCTGGGCGACAGCAACCGCACTCGCAACGAAGAAATAGCCACTCTGCAAGCCGGCATCGACCTGGGCATGAGCCTGATCGACACCGCTGAAATGTATGGGGATGGCGCATCGGAAAAACTGGTCAGCGCCGCGATTGCCGGACGGCGCGAGCAGGTATTCCTAGTGAGCAAGGTTTATCCGCACAATGCTTCGCAGCGCGGTGCGATTGCTGCCTGCGAGCGCAGCCTGCAGCGCCTAGGCACCGACTATCTCGACCTGTATCTGCTGCACTGGCGCGGCCAGGTGCCACTGGCCGAAACCGTTGCAGCCTTTGAAACCCTGCAGGCGGCCGGCAAGATTCGGCACTGGGGCGTGAGCAATCTGGATTCGTCCGACATGGAAGAACTTCTGGAACAGGAAGGCGGCGGCCAAGTGGCAGTCAACCAAGTGCTCTATAACCTGACCCGGCGCGGCATTGAATACGACTTGCTGCCGGAATGCCAGACGCATGAGATTCCGATCATGGCTTACTCACCCATCGAGCAGGGGCGCCTGCTGGGGAATGACGCGCTGACTGAGGTGGCCCGCCGCCACAACGCCACCTCGGCCCAGGCGGCCCTGGCCTGGGTGCTGCGTCAGGACAAGCTGGTTGCTATTCCCAAGGCCTCCACCGTGGCCCATGTGCGTGAAAATCATGGTGCGTTGGCGCTGGACCTGACTGCGCAGGATTTGGAGGAACTGAATACCGCCTTCCCGCCGTCGGATGGGCCGATGCCGCTGGATATGCTGTAAAGCTAGGTTTTCGATGCACCCACGGGGTTACAGCGAGCGCCCGCAGACGGCCCTTCAGCCAAAACTGAGGTCGTGCTGCGCCATCTGGACAAAATGCCCCGCCGTTTCCGCATAGTCCCAGCGCTCTATGACGCAGCGCCGTTCTGGCCCTGGCAGGCCACAACGGATCAGGTTGACCGAATTGCCGACTTCGTAACGGATGCGTGAGGATAGGGCGGTGCCAGCCTGCACCACCCAGGTGTGGGATATCACCGATTTGCTATTGGTCGGCAGAGCGACGGCAAAAGGTCGGTGGATGTGTCCGCCTAGGATCAAATCCGCGCCGGCTGTCGTCCAGCAACTGGCCGCCTGCACATGGCCGTGCAGCAGGTTGCTTTGATCTTCTTCATGCGTGACATGCAGGGGCTGATGGGTGACCACAAGACGCATCTGCGTCGGGCTGGCCTGCCGCAGGCGCGCGGCCACGCGCTGCATCTGCGCGCTCGACACCTCTCCATCCACATGGCGGTAGCGCCGTGTGGTGTTGACACCAATTGCTAGCAGCTCGGGTGTTTCATACACAGGCTCCAACTCGCTGCCAAAGGCGTGGGTATAGCGGGCGTAGGGCCAGAACAGACGTGCCGCAAGATTAAATAAGGGAATGTCGTGGTTGCCCGGGATGGCCAGCAGTGACGGAATGTTCAGGCGTGCCATGAAGGTACGTGCGGCCTGAAATTCTTGGGTACGTGCGCGCTGAGTGATGTCGCCCGACAGGATTGCCAGTTGTGGCGATTGCGCATGGACTAACTTTACCAAAGCTTCGGCCACTGCTGCTCGCTCGGTGCCGAAGTGCGGGTCGGACAGGTGCAGGATCAGCGTCATGACGCCTCCTGGTCGGGGTGGGGTTTCAGCAGATGAAGTGTTTCAGGCGCTATCGTGAACGCTAGGGGCGTGCTCAGCCAAGTCACTTCGCCATCCATGGCCACCTTGATGCGTTGCGTGCTGGTCCGACCGGCAGGCTTGACCACCAGATGGGTAAAGCTGAAGCTGCGAATGTGTTCGGCTTCGCCCAGACGTTGAAAGGCGCTGCGCAGCAATAGTCCTAGTCTGGTCCAGAGTCCGCCGGGACGTACTAGTAGCACGGTCAGCTGCGGCATAGCTGTCGGGTCGGGCAAAGTCAGCCCAAGACGTTCGGCCTGCAAGCGACTGTTGGTGACAAACAGCGTCAAAAGGCGTAATTGCTGGCGCTTGCCTGCCCATTCCAATAGCAGACGCTGTGGTCGATGTTGATGCAAAAAAGTCAGCAAGGCCGATGCCAGCGCTACCAGACGCCAGCGCCCGAATTTCTGCTTGAAGGCTTCGCGCTCTTCCAGCAGTTGCGGATACAGGCCCAGGCTGGCATTTACCAAAAAACGCCGCTGATTGACCATGCCCAGCGCCACTGGCTGTGCCCGGGCATGCAGCAGAGCCTGGACAGCCGCCGTCAAATCGGTTGGAATTCCATGTTCACGAGCAAAATAATTGAAGGTTCCCATGGGCAAGATGCCCAGCGGGCAAGGGCATTCGGGCAGTATGTTCACCAGTGTATTCACGGTGCCGTCACCCCCGGCGAGCACCAGGCTGCCGCCACAGTCCCGTGTCGCCTGTAACGCGTGGCGCAGACTGGCTTCCAACTGCTGGGGATCATTCACCACAACTAGATGATAGTGGCATCCGGCTTGACCCAATATCTTTTGTGCGGTGTCTTGCAGCTTCTCCAGAGAAGCATGACCCGAGTGAGCATTAGCGACAATCACAAAGGTCCCGGCTGGCAGGGAAGAAGGGGCCATGCGATGTGTCCTTTTATTTCCGGTCTTAAGTGGGCAACGGTGTTTCAATGAAATACCAGATTTCGCATGTTTTTCTGGCAGCTTTCTGAGTGTGCCTGAGGAGCATCAACCGATAGCTACGTTTCGCCTTCTATCATAGATGGCATCTTGCTTTTCCAAAAACGCCTTTTGAAGGCTGGTCCTCTTGCGTTCTGAGTTGAACTGGAGGACCTACCTGCACCGGAGCCTTTGTCCAAAGGCGCCGTATTTTTTTCTTGCGCCTGAGGTTCAGGCGTCTTATCACTTTTGAGAGGTCTATGCCTGATACCCCAATCGACAAACTCCGCTCAGATCCTGGTCAGGAGTCCAAGTGGCCGCAACATCTCTGGATTGTGCGGCATGGACAGAGCGCCGGCAATGTGGCCCGCGACTATGCCGAAGACGCAGGCCTGCCCCTGATCGACATTGCTGAGCGCGATGTGGACGTGCCGCTGTCGACCCTGGGAGAACAGCAGGCCCGTGCTCTGGGCCGCTGGTTTGCCCAGATGTCTCCCGAGCAGCAGCCCACAGTGGTGCTGTCCTCGCCCTATGATCGGGCGCGAGCCACGGCCCGTTGCATCATCGAAGCCGCCGGCATCGAAGACGATCTGCAAACCTGGGTCGGGGATGAGCGGCTGCGGGAAAAGGAGTTCGGTATTTTCGATCGACTGACCGTCCACGGCATTCGCGAAAAGTATCCCGAACTCAACGAGCAGCGCATCCATGTGGGCAAGTTCTACTTTCGTCCGCCCGGCGGCGAAAGCTGGTGTGATGTCATCCTGCGCCTGCGCAGCGTGGTTGATACCATCGTGCGCGAATATCGTGGCGAGCGCGTGTTGATCGTGGCCCATCAGGTCACAGTCAACTGCCTGCGTTACCTACTAGAACGCCTGGATGAAAAGCAGATTCTTGGCATCGATCGCGCGGCCGATGTGCCCAATTGCTCGGTCACCTCTTACCGTCTGGATCGCGAGCGCGGCAAGAGCGGCAAACTAGTGTCTGATCTGGTAAATTTTGTTGCGCCGCTGGAGCAAGCCGGCACCCCAGTCACGACCGAGCCGGATGCCCATATCGTGCCCAATTCCTGAGGAATCGCTTATGAGCCTCCCCCCTGATGTCGACGTTGCCTCTGCTAGCCTGCCGACGTTGCAGAATCTGAACTCTGCGGCGCTGCGCCAATGGCCCTTGCCTCCACCCTCAGAAGACGCCGACAAGAACGCGCGCGGGCGGGTCCTGCTGGTGGGCGGCTCGCGGGAAATGCCGGGTGCGGTCATCCTGGCTGGCAACGCCGCCTTGCGAGCGGGTGCCGGCAAACTCACCATTGCCATTGGCCACAGCGTTGCCATGCTGGTAGCGCAGGCAATCCCCGAAGCGCGCGTAGTCGGCCTGCCAGAAAATCCGGATGGCAGCATTGCCGCCGACGCCATCACCACCTTGATTCCCTTGTGCGCGCGCATTCAGGCGGCCTTGATCGGACCCGGCATGCAGGACGAGAAGTCGACCTGCGAGCTGACCCGAGCCCTGTTGCCGCACTTGACCCATGCTTGCGTCGTGCTCGACGCCTATGCCATGAGCGTGGTGCGGCGGCTCGACTTGACGCATGAGCCCGCAACATCTTCCGAAGCCAGCGGCCAGGAAGTGGAAGGCAGTTCCTTTGCTTCTGACTCCGCCGCCGAGGTAAACACGTCTGCAGTCGACGACGCCACCATCACCGATGGCTGTTTCAGCGCGTCTTACGCCGCGCGCGTGGCATTGACGCCACATGCCGGAGAAATGGCGCATCTATGGGGCGTAGGCAAGGACAGCATTGCTGAAACAGCACCGGTACGCGCCCATCTGGCCGCAAC
>JBBSSV010000037.1:0-10550 GCA_038241705.1 Burkholderiales bacterium
ATGAAGTAGAACTCCTCGTTTTCATACAGGAATTCAAAGGTGCCCGCACCGCGATAGCCGATCTTGCGGCAGGCCTCGGCGCAGCGGTCCCCGATCTTTTCGATCAGCTTGCGCGGAATGTGCACTGCCGGCGCTTCCTCGATCACCTTCTGGTGGCGGCGCTGCATGGAGCAGTCGCGCTCGCCTAGCCAGATGGCGTTCTTGAATTCATCCGCCAAGATCTGAATTTCCACGTGACGTGGATTCTCCAGATACTTTTCCATGTAGACCTCGGAGTTGCCAAAGGCCGTGCTGGCCTCGGCCTTGGTCATGGTCACGGCGTTGAGCAGGGCGGCTTCGGTATGCACTACGCGCATGCCGCGTCCACCGCCGCCGCCAGAGGCCTTGATGATGACCGGATAGCCGACCTTACGCGCAATGCGCACGATCTCGCGCGCATCGTCAGGCAAGGCACCCTCTGAGCCGGGCACGCACGGCACCCCTGCTTTGATCATGGCCTGCTTGGCCGAGACCTTGTCACCCATCAGACGGATAGATTCGGCGCGAGGGCCAATGAAGACAAAACCGGATTTTTCCACGCGGTCGGCAAAATCGGCATTTTCGGCCAGAAAGCCATAGCCGGGATGGATTGCCTGTGCATCGGTGACTTCGGCCGCACTGATGATGGCCGGCATGTTCAGGTAGCTCAGGGCCGACGGTGCAGGCCCGATGCATACCGATTCGTCGGCCAGCTTAACGTACTTGGCATCCCGGTCGGCTTCCGAATGGACGACTACGGTCTTGATGTCCATTTCGCGGCAGGCACGCTGAATGCGAAGTGCGATTTCGCCACGGTTAGCAATGAGGATTTTTTCAAACATAGCGGGAAAGAGTAAGCGTGAGAGCGGTTCGGAAGAAGACGCAGGCGTGTCGGCCAGACTGCAGGGCGCATGCTGCCTTCCCAGAAAGGGCTGTTTGTATCACCGTAGCGTCTGGCCAATGGACCAGGCAGTCAGGGACAAACAGGCCTTGCGGCTGCGTGTCGAGGGCGCGAATGGAAAGCAGGGATCAACCAATGATGAAAAGTGGTTGCCCGAATTCCACTGGCTGCCCGTTTTCCACCAGAACCTGCTGAATGGTGCCGGCCACCTCGGCGTCAATTTCGTTGAGCAGCTTCATCGCTTCGATGATGCACAAGGTGTCGCCTTCCTTGACGCTGGCGCCCACGTC
Source organism: Burkholderiales bacterium (assembly GCA_038241705.1). Lineage (GTDB taxonomy): Bacteria > Pseudomonadota > Gammaproteobacteria > Burkholderiales > Burkholderiaceae_D > JBBSSV01. The sequence goes on from JBBSSV010000037.1 coordinate 1,210, forward strand.
CACATAGGCCGCTGCACCTGGCGCGGACGACCGGTAGAAGATGCCTACCATGGGAGACTTGACGACATGACCGCTTAACTCGGTCGGCGCGGCGGCAGGTGCCTCGTCGGGTACTGCAGCAGCGGCCACAGGGGCGGTCGTTGGCTGCGACGCGGGCATCATCACCAATTGGTTTTGCGACGCAGGCGTTGACTTGACGATCCTGACCTTGCTTTCACCTTCGGTCACTTCCAGCTCGGCGATGTCCGAATCGGCCACTAGGTCAATCAGGGTTTTCAGTTTTCTTAGATCCATGGAAATTCCTAAAGGTTACTCCGGCGAGCAAATACGCCTGAATTATAAGTTTTTTATTGTGATTTAAGAGAGATTAAAGCTTTTTGAGGGCAAAATCGATTGCCACCCGATAGCCGTCGGACCCCAAGCCGCAGATTACGCCCACTGCCAGTTCTGATAGAAAGGAGTGATGCCGAAAGGTTTCGCGGCGGTGAACGTTGGAAATATGGACTTCAAGAAAAGGCAGTGCGACTGCACTCAGGGCATCGCGCAGCGCCACGCTGGTATGCGTTAAGCCACCGGGGTTGATGATGATGGCTTGCACGCCTTCGCCCGATGCTGCATGAATGCGATCGATCAACGCGCCTTCATGGTTGCTCTGGAAATACTCTAGACGCGCGCCAGCCGCCGCCGCCTGGGTGCAGGCCTGCTCTTCGATATCGCTCAGAGTGGTGGCGCCATAGACTTCAGGCTCACGGCTGCCAAGCAGGTTGAGGTTGGGACCGTTGAGCAGAAGCAGATGAGTTGCCATCGTGTTACGACTCCGATTGAGATGGATGGGCATTTTGCCGGTAAGTATCATCTATTGGCAAGCAAAATGCCCGGTCATCAAGGCGCGCTCGGCGCTGCAGGGGCACCAAGGTCGCGTCGCAACGCAGCCATATCGAGCCGACCAAGGTAGGTTTTGGCCACGCTGCCATCCGAGCGTAGCCAGACTGTAAACGGCAGACCACCACTGGGGTTGCCAAGGGCGCGGCTGAGGTCAGTGGCGGCGATATCGCCTGCATACAGCGGGTAAGTGATCTCGAGTTTTTTGGCAAATTGGTTGACATTGTCGACCGAATCAATGGCGATGCCGATGATCTGCCTGTCGCTGGCTTGAAGGTCGGCGTGCAGCGCTTCCAGTTCCGGCATTTCTTCCACGCAAGGCGCGCACCAACTGGCCCAAAAATTGACCACCAGTTCACGGCCACGCCATTGGTTCAGGTCTTGCTCTTGGCCCGCAGCATCCGGCAGGCGCATGGCAAACAGTCGCTCACTCGGCGCAACCTCAGCTTGGACAACAGAGTTAGAAGACCTCGATTGCTGGTTGCTAGCATACAAGCCTGCCAAGGCAGCAGCGACCGCGACCAGACCGAAGATCAAGTATTTGTTGCGCATTACAGATCCATTTGGGTGAGCAGTGCGCGTGTTGCCGCAATATCGGCGCGCTCAGTGCGCGTACCATTGCGAGGAATGTTGCGCAAATCGTCCTGCTCATACAGACTCAGATGCACGCCTTCGTCGGCGTACATGAAGCTGGCGACTTCGATGCTCTGGCCGCGGCTTTTGAAGTGGGGGATTTCCGAGACCTCGAACTGGACATTCTTATTCAGCAGAAAAATTTGGACATCCTTGGGGCTGTCAGCAAACAGTTGCAAATAAATATCGGAGTGCGAACTGGCCGTGCCATTCAGCACGGCACCGGTCAGGTAGGGCGAAAATTGGGCGAGTTCTTCCATCAGCGCCAGGGCCAGCTCGCGCAGATGACGCAGGCGTGCCGGCTGAGTGTCAGCAAAGAACAAGGCGTTATATTGCCGCACTTCGTCCTCGATCTGGGAATTGTCGGGCATGTAATTGCCGCCCGCCTTGTTGGTTCCCAGTATCTGGCGTGCTGCCTTGCGCTTGGCCGTACTGTAATCAGCACCGTCTTCGGCGATCATGCGCGCAGCGGCGGCGGCAATTTCTGCTCGCAGCAATTCGGTATCGGATTGAAAGTATTCTGCCATTGCACTCATCGAGCCCGCCAAGCGCAGGCGCCGGGTCGGGTAAAATCGGGTCATTCCAACCCCAGATTCTACAATGCATATCCACATCCTCGGTATTTGCGGCACCTTCATGGGCGGTCTGGCCGTGCTGGCCAGGCAGGCCGGTCACACTGTGACCGGTTGCGACGCCAATGTTTATCCACCCATGAGCACACAGTTGCAGGCCCAGGGAATCGAGCTGATCGAAGGCTTTGGCGCGGACCAGGTTAACCTGCAGCCGGACCTGTATGTGGTGGGCAACGTGGTCTCGCGTGGCAATCCGCTGATGGAAGAGATACTGAACCGGGGCCTGCCCTACACCTCTGGCCCGCAGTGGATCGGTGAGCACATCCTGCAAGACAAGTGGGTGCTGGCCGTGGCGGGTACCCATGGTAAGACCACGACGGCATCGATGCTGGCCTGGATTCTAGAAGACGCTGGCTACCATCCAGGTTTTCTGATTGGCGGCGTGCCTTTCAACTTTGGTATTTCGGCGCGCCTGCAAGGTGACGGTGACTCGGACTTTTTTGTGATCGAAGCGGATGAATACGACACCGCCTTTTTCGACAAACGCAGCAAGTTTGTGCATTACCATGCCAAAACCGCGATCTTGAACAACCTGGAATATGACCACGCCGACATCTTTCCAGATCTGAACGCGATCGAGACCCAGTTTCATCATCTCGTACGTACCGTTCCTGGCATTGGCTGCCTAATCGTCAACCAGGAAGAGCCAGCCCTGCAACGCGTGCTGGCACGGGGCTGCTGGAGCAGCGTCGAAGGTTTTGGTCATGCAACAAGCACAGCCGACTGGACGCTGGTTGAAGGTGAGGACGATGGGTTTGAAGTGCTGTTTCAGGGCGTGCCGCAAGGCCGCGTCGAGTGGACCATCAGTGGCGCCCACAATCGGCTCAATGCTCTGGCGGCCCTAGCGGCAGCGCGTCATGTGGGCGTCGCACCGGCCACTGCGGTAGCGGCTCTGTCGCGCTTCAAGAACGTGCGCCGGCGCATGGAAGTGCGCGGCCAGGTGCGCGGCATGACCCTATATGACGACTTTGCCCATCATCCGACGGCCATCGCCACGACAGTGGCCGGTCTGCGTCGGCAAGTGGGCCAGGCGCGCATCCTGGCGGTGCTGGAGCCGCGCTCGAACACCATGAAACTGGGCACCATGAAAGCAGCTTTGCCGGGTAGTCTGGTGGATGCCGACCTGGTTTTTGGGTATGGTGCCAGCCACGGTAAGGACGCCTTGGGCTGGGATCTGGCGCAAGCGTTGGGGCCGCTGGGCGCTAACGCCGAAGCCTTTATCGATCTTGACACTTTGGTCCGAGCTGTTGTGCGCGCAGCGCGTACTGGCGACCATATCCTGGTCATGAGCAATGGTGGCTTTGGCGGGGTCCATCAAAAATTACTGGATACACTCGAGGCATGATTCTCTATTTGCACGGTTTTCGTTCTTCTCCCAACTCCTACAAGACCAGTCTGCTCAGGCAGCGCCTGCGACAGTTAGGGCGCAGCGGCGACTATTATTGTCCGCAACTGCCGCCTTCGCCGCGCGCAGCGATCAGCCTAGTCAGCCGGATTGCCGGCCAGGTACCAGCGTCGCAGTTGACCCTGATCGGCTCTTCCCTAGGCGGGTACTATGCAACCCATCTAGCCGAGCGCCTGGGTTGCCGCGCGGTCCTGCTCAATCCGTCCGTCCATGCGCCGCGTGACTTGGCGGGCCATGTCGGGCAGGGTAAGACCTACCACGGCAATCTGCCGTTTGAATTTAAAAAGGCGTATCTGACGGAACTAGAAGCTCTGCGGGTGCTGCGTCCGACCCGGCTGGAGCGCTATTTTCTGATCGCCGCCACAGGCGACGACGTGCTCGACTGGCGCGAAATGGTGGCGCATTATCGTGGCGCGCGCCAGAAAGTCATTGCCGGCAGCGACCATGGTCTGTCAGACTTTGCCGACTACCAAGACGAAGTGCTGGCCTTTTGCGGAATTGAGACGGTCAGGACGGTCCCGGGAGAGCGCCAGCAGTGAGTGGAAGGTCGCTCACCCAAGCGCGCTGGCAGCTCCAACCAAGACACGTTGGCGCACCCTTGGCCGTGCGCTATTGGCTCAAGGACAGGATGTCGCTGACGGCTAAGCTAAAGCAGCATTGCACCCAGTTTCGGGTCCAGTGCCTGCATCAGCGCCAGCAACTGTGCTTGGCCGACGAATATGCAGCGGTGGGTCTGGCGCGCCGGTTGCGGGTCTACGAGCGTGACGTCCTGCTGCGGTGTCAAGAGCAAGCCGTTGTGTTTGCGCATACCATCGTGCCCTTGCAAGCCAGCGTGGCCGATTGGCCTTTTTTCAATGCCCTTGGAGAACGTTCTTTGGGCACCACCTTGTTTGGTGATCCCCAAGTGCAGCGCGGAGCGCTACACTTTGCCCGGCTGCCCCAACAGCATCCACTGGTCAGGCGCGCGAGTCTAACCACAGGCGAAGCCCTGCCGGTGCCAGTATTTGCGCGGCGCTGCCTGTTCAAGCGCAAGAGTGGGTTGCTGCTGGTGACCGAACTCTTTTTGCCAGCCATTTATACGTTGCGCCCATCGGCTCCGCGCGCTGCATCGGCCTACTCTGGATTTGTGCAACCTTCACTCAACCTGCAAAGTCAGTAATGAATTTATTTTTTGAAGAATCGGGCGATTTCAAGGCGGGCGTCGTCCTGTCGCAACAAGGCGAGGCCTATCAGGTCGAACTGCAGAGCGGCAAGCGCGCCAAGGTGCGCGCCAAGGACGTCCTGCTGCAGTTTGAAGGGCCTCCGCCAGCGCAAATGCTGGATGCCGCCCGCGAAGTGGCTGACGACATCGAGCTGGATTTTTTGTGGGAAGTCGCCGGCGAGGAAGAGTTTGGCTTCAACGAGTTGGGGATGGAGTATTTCGGCCATGATCCCGAACCGGAAGAAGCCGCAGGCCTACTGCTGAAGTTGCACGCTGCGCCCATCTATTTCTACAAAAAAGGCAAAGGCCGCTACAAGGCTGCGCCGACGGCAGCCTTGCAGGCGGCGCTGGCCGGAATTGAAAAAAAGCGCCAGCAAACCTTGGTGCAGGAGCAATACGTCGAGCAGCTTAAGGCGGGCGAACTGCCGGCTGCGATGCAGTCCCAGATGCGGCAACTGTTGTTCAAGCCGGACAAAAATTCGCTGGAATACAAGGCCATGACCGCAGCATGCGAGGCACTGCAGGTCACGCCGGCGCGGCTGATGCTGCAGGTGGGCGGCATGGAGTCGGCCCATGGCTTGCACCTGACTCGTTTCCTGTATGAGTATTTTCCCAAGGGCACAGGTTTTCCCGATCTCCCTCTGCCTGCCTTGCCGGTTCTGCCGGTGGCCGACGTGGCGGCATTTTCCGTCGATGACGTGACCACCACCGAGATTGACGACGCGATGTCGGTGCAGCGGCTAGAAGACGGCTCGCTGCGTTTTGGCATTCACATTGCGGTGCCTGGTCTGGGGATTCATCGCGATGATGTCATTGATGCAGTCGCCCGTCAGCGCCTGTCGACGGTCTACATGCCAGGCGAAAAAATCACCATGCTGCCGCAGGAACTGGTCGAACTGTATACCCTCAGCGCTGGTAGCAACCGCCCGGCGCTGTCGCTGTATGCCACGGTCAATCCGGATGACTGGTCAGTGATCAACACCAGCAGCCGCGCAGAACTGGTGCCAATCGTCTCCAATCTGCGTCTAAATGATCTGGAAGACTTAGTGACCGAGGCCGCTCTGGCTGACGGTAGTGGCGATTATCCGCACAAGGAAGATATCACCCTACTGTGGCAATGGGCCCTGATGCTGGAAAAAGGGCGCATGGTCAAGCGTGAAGGCTTTGGCCTGCGTCCCGAGCAGAACAACCGTGTCGACTTTAGCTTCTATGTCGAGGACGACGTGGTGCGCATCGAACGGCGCCAGCGCGGTGCGCCTCTGGACAAAATCGTGGCCGAACTGGCGATCTTTGCCAACAGCACCTGGGGCAAGCTGCTGGATGACCATGGCGTACCCGGCATCTATCGCAGCCAGGGCGGGGGCGGCAGTTGGTCGACGCGGATGCAGGTGCGCATGCTGACTCACGCCGCCCCGCATCAGGGCTTGGGCGTGGATCAGTACGCCTGGAGCACTTCGCCCTTGCGCCGCTATACCGACCTGGTCAACCAATGGCAGATTCTGGCCTGCCTCCAGCATGGTGTGACCGCACCCTTGGCCGCACCTTTCAAGCCCAAGGAGGCAGACCTGTTTGCAGTGGTATCGGCCTTTGAAGCGGCCTATGGCGGCTATGCCGATTTCCAGCATTCGCTCGAGCGCTACTGGTGCCTGCGCTGGCTGGAGCAGGAAGAGGCACGACAAGTGCATGCGGTGGTGCTGAAGGATGAACTCGTGCGTTTGGTCGATATCCCTCTGGTCCTGAAACTGCCGGGCATGCCTGCCGTTGCGCGCGGCACCCAAGTGCTGCTGGATATACTGCGCTGGGATGAGCTCGAACTGAGCGTGGAAGCGCGCCTGCTGGATATTGCTGAAGTCGCGCCGCCTGATATCGACCTGGAGCGAGAGATGGCAGAAGCAGCAGAAGCAGCGCAAGCGGCAGAAGCAAGCGGGGCCGAAGCAGACGATAGCGCCATCACTGTCACCGAAGCCGCCGCTGAAGCTGGCAATCCCGAAACTCCCAGCACCTAAACTCAGCTAAAGACCAAAGCCGGAGCGAGGAGAGTGCGATGTGGGACGGGTTTGCCGTAGAATCCTTGTCCGGCAGCAATGCTCGGTGATATGGGCCGAGTTGCCTGTCAGCCCGGCTGGCCTGTCCAGCTTTTTTTCGCCTCCAACATCCTGACCGTGAAGCGCCTTCGTCAAAATCCTGGCCTGAGCTTTGCCATTGCCCTGTCCGTGCTGCTGCATGCCGGCTTGCTCGCCTTGCGCTTTGCGTCGCCCATTGCGGTGCAGCATGAGCCACCCGACAAGGCGCTGGAAATCATTCTGGTCAATGCGCGCCATGACAAACAGCCGCTGCAGGCAGAGGCACTGGCTCAGGCTAATCTTGATGGCGGCGGCAATGCCAGCGAGGGCCGGGCCAAGTCGCCCTTGCCCAGCCAGCAGCAAAGTCGGGAAGGCGAGAGCATGACCGCTGCCGAGCGCCGCATTCGTCAACTGGAGCAGCAACAGCGCGAAATTCTGGCGCAGGCGCAAGCTGCCAAGCACACCGTGGCCTCGGCTCCGGTTGGACCGCCGCCTGCGGAGCCGGCCAACACTGACCAGGCGACCGAGGCGGCGCGGCAACTGGCAAGGCGCGAGGCAGAAATCGCCAAGCGTATTGAGGAATACAACAAGCGCCCACGAAAAACCCATATCTCGCCGCGTACGCGCGAAGTCGGTTACGCCTTGTATTTCGACGCAGTGCGCCAGAAAATTGAAAAGATCGGCACCCTGAACTTCCCGCGCCAGAACGGCGAAAAGCTGTACGGCGAACTGGTGCTGTCGATTTCCATTTTCCAGGACGGCACGCTGTATGGCGCCGACGGCGAGGGCGGTATCGTCACCGAGCGCAGCTCCGGCAATCCGGCGCTGGACGCGGCAGCAGCCCAGATCGTACTTCGCGCTGCGCCCTTTGACGCTTTTGCCCGGACCATGCGCTCGGCCGACAAGAACGATGTCTGGATCATGACCACCAGTTTCAAGTTTACCCGCGACGATGCCCTCGAAGCGGGCATGCTTGCAGGAGAAAATTAATGCCTTCTACAGATTGTTATGCCGTGATGGGCAATCCGGTTGCCCATAGCAAATCTCCCGACATTCATGCCGCGTTTGCCAAACAGACCGGACAGATGCTGCGCTATGTGCGCCTGTTGGCACCGCTGGATGGCTTCGAAGCCAGCGTGCGCGACTTTGTGGAACAAGGCGGCAAGGGCTTGAATGTCACCGTGCCCTTCAAGCTTGAAGCGCATGCGCTGGCAACCGAGTTGACGCCCCGAGCGCGCGCTGCCGGGGCCGTCAACACCTTGCGTTTTACACGGTCGCCAGGAGCGGAGCTTTCTATTCTGGGTGACAACACTGATGGCGTTGGTCTGGTCACGGACATCACCCGCAATGCTGGCCTGTCGCTTCAGAACAAGACCATCCTTCTTCTGGGCGCAGGCGGCGCTGCCCGCGGCGTATTGCTGCCTCTCTTGGCTCAACACCCGGCGCGCCTGATCATCGCCAATCGCACGCGTGCCCGCGCGCAAGGGCTGGCGCAGCAATACGCCGATACTGCCACGGCCATTGAAGTCCTGGATTACGCTGACTTGACGACCCAGACCGAAGCAGTGGATTTGATCGTGAATGCCACATCTTCCAGTCTGGAAGCGAGCATGCCGCCCCTATCGCCAACCTTGCTGGGGCCGCATACCCTGGCCTACGACATGATGTACGGCAAGGAGCCCAGCGTCTTCTCGCAGTTCGCGGCGCAGCACGGCGCTCGCGCGCGCGACGGCCTGGGCATGCTGGTCGAACAGGCAGCCGAGTCGTTTTATCTCTGGCGTGGCGTGCGTCCCGACACCGCTGCAGTGTTCGAGGCTTTGCGTGCCAGTTTGCAGGCCAGTGCATGAGATCCATCTGGCGTCTGCTGGTGTGGGTGGTGGTGGTCCCCCTCCTGCTCTTGATTCTGCTACAGCTGTATTATTTTGCCCAGATCTGGTGGTGGGTAGACCACAATCCGGGTTCGACCAGTTTCATGCGCAGCCAGATGTCTACCATTCATGCAACCAAGCCCGATGCTCGCCTGGAATATCAATGGGTGCCGTATGAGCGCATTTCACGCAATCTGAAGCGGGCTATCATCGCCTCGGAAGATGCTAATTTCAGTGATCACAAGGGCGTGGACTGGGAAGCCTTGCAAAAGGCCTACGAAAAAAACAATAAGCGCGGCAAGGTGGTGTCCGGTGGCTCGACCATCACTCAGCAATTGGCGAAAAATCTGTTCTTGTCCGGCAAACGCAGCTATCTGCGCAAGGGTCAGGAGCTGGTGATCACCTACATGCTGGAATTCTGGATGGACAAGCGTCGCATTTTCGAGATCTATCTGAATGTGGCGGAATGGGGCGAGGGCATCTATGGCGCGGAAGCCGCTGCTCGGCATTACTACAACACCTCGGCTGCCAATTTGGGGCCGGCTCAGGCCGCGCGCCTGGCCGTGATGCTGCCCAACCCACGTTTTTACCAAAAAAACCGCTGGTCGAGCTATCTTGGTCGGCGTAGTGCCGTCATCGTGCGTCGCATGAATGCCG
>JBBSSV010000038.1:0-10528 GCA_038241705.1 Burkholderiales bacterium
GGGTTGACATAGTCCTTGCCAGCATACTTGGGTGCTGTACCGTGCGTGGCCTCGAACATGGCCACAGTATCGGACATGTTGGCGCCGGGCGCGATGCCGATGCCACCCACCTGCGCAGCTAGAGCGTCGGAAATATAGTCACCGTTTAGATTCAAAGTAGCGATCACGCTGTAATCTTCGGGACGCAATAGAATTTGTTGCAAAAAGGCATCAGCAATCGAATCCTTGACCACGATGTCCTTGCCAGTTTTGGGGTTCTTGAAGGTGCACCATGGGCCGCCATCGATAGGCTGCGCGCCGAACTCTTGCTGCGCCAACTCATAACCCCAATTGCGGAAGGCGCCTTCAGTGAACTTCATGATGTTACCCTTGTGCACCAAGGTCACTGAAGGCAGGTCATGCTCAATGGCGTATTCAATAGCCTTGCGAACCAGACGCTGAGTGCCTTCCTGGGATACAGGCTTGATGCCGATACCTGATGTATTCGGGAAGCGGATCTTACTCACGCCCATTTCGTTTTGCAGGAAGTCGATCAGCTTTTTGGCTTCAGGCGAGCCTTCGGTCCATTCTATGCCTGCATAGATATCTTCGGAATTTTCGCGGAAAATGACCATTTCGGTCTTCTCTGGCTCGCGCACGGGTGATGGGACGCCCTCGAAGTAATGAATGGGGCGCAGGCAGACATAGAGGTCGAGTTGCTGGCGCATGGCCACGTTCAGGGAGCGAATGCCGCCGCTGACCGGCGTGGTCAACGGGCCCTTGATCGAAACAACATATTCGGGCAGCGCCTTCAAGGTTTCTTCTGGCATCCAGACGTCAGGTCCGTAAACTTGCGTAGCCTTTTCACCAGCGTAGATTTCCATCCAGCTGATCTTGCGCTTGTCGCCATAGGCCTTGTCTACAGCCGCATCAACCACTTTCATCATGACGGGGGTGATGTCCACGCCGGTACCATCGCCTTCGATGAAGGGAATGATCGGGTGATCGGGCACGTTCAGGGAATGGTCAGGATTGAGGGTGATTTTTTCACCATCTGCTGGCACTTTGATATGTTGGTACATCATACTCTCCGAAGTTGGCAGAAAAAGGGCAAGGTTGCGACAGCCTACGCGCCTCAGTTGAACCGGGCATGCCGCAAGGCTTTCAGGCGGACCACAGCCTAGCGCAGAAATTTGCCTGTAAAGGAATGACAAGATTTTACTATATGTAGGCGCTCGGCCGCTGCCTTGGCGTGTCTTGTGCTGCCTGCTTTTTCAAGAGTATGCATGCTGATTCTTTTCAATAAGCCCTTCGGCGTGATGTGCCAGTTTTCCAGCCATCCCAGCCGCCAGACCCTGGCCGACTACCTGGCTATCCCCGGCATTTATCCCGCAGGCCGACTCGATGCTGACAGCGAAGGCCTGGTTCTGCTGACCGACGATGGTGTGCTGCAACACGCTATCAGCTCGCCGCGGCGACAGCACAGCAAGACTTATTTAGCTCAGGTAGAGGGCCAGCCGTACCCTGCCATCCTGGAAGCCCTGCGCCAACCACTAAACTTGGGTGATTTCACTACCCTTCCCTGCCAGTCGCGCCAGATACAACCGCCGGAGTGGCTGTGGCCACGCGATCCGCCCATTCGCCAACGTACCAACATTCCAACCAGCTGGCTGGCGATGGCACTGACCGAGGGTAAAAATCGGCAGGTGCGGCGCATGACAGCTGCCGTTGGACTGCCTACCCTGCGCCTGATACGCATCGCCATTGGGCCGTTCTCATTGGAGACCCATCCACTTTTGCCGGGAGAGTGGCGCGATGTTTCCGAGGAAAGCGCTCAACTGCGCTAGGTGCGCGATACGCTGTATTCTGTTGAATACTGGTGGTGTCTATCGCCCGCCCATTCATTTTTCACTTGCCCGGCAAATCGATCATGTGCTTTTCAACACTGGCTTTTCAATCAACCGCCCGCTGGATCGCTGCCGTCTGCCTGACAGTCACTGCCAGTGTGAGCACAGCTGCGGAGGCAATGCCTGTCATCACCCTGAGCGTCGGCATGCATTTGATCAAGGCAGAGGTAGCTGCGACTGAAGAGCAACGAGCGCAAGGCTTGATGCATCGGGAAAAACTCGCGCCGAATGCAGGCATGGTGTTCGCCTTCGGCGCCCCGGCCCGGGTCTGCATGTGGATGAAAAATACACCTTTGCCACTTTCGGTGGCATTTTTGGACCGCAAAGGCGTGGTCCTCAACATCGCCGATATGCAACCCCATACGACCACGTCACATTGCAGTCGTCATCCTGCGCACTACGCTCTGGAAATGGAACAAGGATGGTTTGCCAAGAAGGAGATCAAGCAGGGCTCTGTTATCAAAGACTTACCTTAATTAATTATATGAGCACTCCACACCCTAATGGGCTTGCGCCTTTATCCTCAACTGCATTCGGCAAAAGTTTAAAGCGGAGTTGCTAACCGCTCTAGGCAATACGTAAAAGAGAGCACGTGGCTAAAGCGGAAGTGGGAGCAGCATTGCAGAGCAGAAGTCAATTGTTCAGAACAGCCGTCTTTATTTTTCTACCCATCCCCGCCTCTTGAAAATCAGGTAGACAGCAGAAAAACCGCAACGCACAAGTAATAAAAAACCGCGCTCAAGACGCGGTTTTTTGGAACGAGGCAGCACGCTTATTGCAAGGCAGGCACTCAGGCTGAAGCTAACGACTTCAAGGCGGCAGCGAGGCGGCTCTTGTGGCGAGCAGCCTTGTTCTTATGGATGATGTCTTTGTCTGCGACGCGGTCAATCGTGGCCACTGTGGAGCGGAACACTTGGTTAGCAGCGTCCTTGTCACCAGCTTCGATGGCTTTGCGGACGGCCTTGATGGCGGTACGCATGGCCGAACGTTGGCTGGAATTGTTGGCCTTGAGGCCCAATGCTTGACGAGCGCGTTTGCGCGCTTGTACGGTATTTGCCATGGATGTTTTCCTAAAACGTGATCGGTTGCACTCGTTCTTTACGAGAATGAATTCGGTAAAGCCCCGTATTGTAGTGTTTTTTCTAGACCTCAGCAAATAAATCTCAGCTCACACGGCGCTTTTGTTGCCGTCCTTCATTCGTTTTCGTCAGGCATATCCGGAAATTATATTTCCATCATTGGACGCGTCCAGTGGCGTCTGTAGCGCTTTGGCGCCCGCTATAATCTGCCCCCATGAATCTGCACAAAACCTTGGCCACCGTCTCCGGCATGACGATGCTGTCGCGCATCACCGGACTGGTGCGCGAATTCCTGATTGCGCGTGCTTTTGGGGCCTCGGTTCAAACCGATGCCTTCTTCATTGCCTTTCGCATTCCCAACCTGTTGCGCCGCCTCTTTGCTGAGGGCGCGTTTTCCCAGGCTTTTGTCCCGATTCTGGCCGAATACAAGGACCGCAAGGGCGATGAGGCCACGCTTCAGTTGGTCGATCGCGTGGCAACACTTTTGCTATGGGCTGTTTTTCTGACCTGCATCATGGGGGTGCTGGGCGCACCCTTGGTCGTGCTGGTCATTGCGACCGGCTTCAAGGGCGACCCGGCTACTTTCGATGTAACAGTTGTCATGACCCGGATCATGTTTCCCTACATCGGCTTCATGGCGTTCGTGGCATTGTCAGGCGGCATTTTAAATACTTGGCGTGAATTCAAGATTCCAGCTTTCACTCCCGTCTTGCTGAACCTATCCTTCATTGTCGCGGCACTGTTTGTGGCACCTGCCCTGCCTCAGCCGATTTACGCCTTGGCCGGCGCAGTGTTTGTCGGAGGCGTCATCCAAGCAGCTATTCAGATCCCGGCGCTGCTACGCATCGGCATGTTACCGCGCTTGTCTCTGAATCCCACGGTTGCCCTGCGCGACGCGGGTGTGCGTCGGGTGCTACGGCAGATGGTGCCAGCCACTTTTGCCGTATCGGTCGCTCAGATAAGCTTGATCATCAACACCAATATCGCTTCGCGCCTGCAGGATGGCAGTGTCTCGTGGTTGTCCTATGCCGACCGGTTGATGGAGCTACCTACCGGCTTGTTGGGCGTGGCCCTGGGTACCATTTTGCTACCTAGCCTGTCCCGTGCCCATGCCCAAGGCAACAAGAGCGAGTATTCAGCCTTGCTCGACTGGGGCCTGCGCCTGACCTTTCTGCTGGCATTGCCGGCAGCCGTCGCACTGGCCGTATTGGCAGAGCCGCTTACTACCACCCTGTTTCATTACGGTAAATTCGACGACCAGTCGGCGCTGATGACAGCACGGGCTTTGGTAGCTTATGGCGTCGGCTTGATCGGACTGGTTCTGGTCAAGATACTGGCACCTGGTTTTTATGCCCAACAAGACATCAGGACCCCGGTCAAGATCGCGATAGGTGTATTGATTGCTACCCAGCTAATGAACTTAGTCTTTGTTCCCTGGATCGCTCATGCTGGACTGGCACTGTCCGTAGGGGTGGGTGCCTGCGGAAATGCCGCGTTTCTGTATTGGTATTTACGCCAACGCCGCATTTATATCGCTCATCCCGGCTGGCAGCGCTTTCTGGCTCAGCTTGCGGGTGCCCTGCTTCTGCTAGCAGGAACGGCCTCATGGCTGGCTTCTTATTTTGACTGGATTGCGATGCAGGCCAGTCCGTTATACCGCGTCGGCGCGTTGATGTTGGTGATCACGGTTTCAGCAGCCGTGTATTTTGCGGCATTGCTCCTCATGGGGATGCGCCTGCGGGACTTCCGCCGCATCTCGGTCTGACACGCCGCAAATTCCGGCCATTCATTGCGTACCTTCTCTTTGTTAAAATTGTAACGGGCGCTATGATGAAAATGCCATGATTACTGCACTTGATTATTTTTCCTCGCTGGTCCAACAGGATAGTTCCATTCCTCTGTTCGAGGCGGCCTTGGCCATCGCCCAAGATGCCGACCCTGATCTGGACTTGGGGGACTCTCAGTTTGAGATTGACCGTCTGGGCAGCAAGCTGCTACACCGGTTGTCCCCGGATGCGTCCCCGATGCAGAAACTACGGTTACTCAATCATTTTTTTTACAATGAGCTGGGTTTTTACGGAAACATCAACGATTATTACAACCCGGCCAACAGTTATTTGCATCAGGTGCTGCATAACCGACGTGGTCTGCCGATTTCGCTGGCGGTGATCTACATGGAATTAGCGGAGCATATCGCTCTTGATATCAAGGGCATTCCCTTTCCCGGACATTTCCTGATGAAGCTTTCGGTGCAGGAAGGCGACATCATCCTAGACCCTTTCAATGGCAGAAGCCTGTCGCGTGAGCAGTTGGAAGAGCGGCTGGAACCGTATTTTTCACACCATTTTGTCAACGACGATCGATCGTTGGCCAACTGCTTGCAGGAAGCACAGCCGCGCGACATTCTGGTACGCATGTTGCGCAACCTGAAATTGCTGTTTTCCGACCCGCCCGATTGGCAAAGGTTGCTGGAAGTCCAGCAGAGGCTGGTAATCCTGCTGCCCGAGGACATGTTGGAGGTTCGCGACCGCGGCTTGGCTTATGCCAACTTGGATTGCGCGCAGTCAGCGCTGGAAGATCTGGAAGCCTATCTTGCCGTCAATCCTTTCGCCTACGACGCGTTTGAATTACAAATGCGCCTGCCGACCCTGAGGGCCGCCAGCGACCGCTTTAGCTGAGCGCCGCCTTCAATAGATAAGCGGCCCCAATGAAGCAACGGCAGGCTAGGTTGCTATCACGGCTCTCATGTAAGCAAGGTGCGTCCCGATCGCGCATCGTTTGTGTACTGCTCAAGCTACGGCCTGAGCCTCCAGCGCTTCCCAACGTTCCAGGCTTTCCAGAATGGTTTGCTCAACCCTTGCAAAGCGTTGGTTCAGCCGCTGGATTTCATCTGCATCACTTTCCTGATACAGCGTTGGATCAGCCAGTCGCGCTGACAGGGTTTGCTGTTCGACTTCAAGCTGGGCGATTTGTTCGGGCAGTTCTTCCAACTCACGCTGCTCCTTGTAGCTCAATTTTTTACGTATGCTGGCAGGCTCTTCTTTAGCACTGGCAGGTGGTATCGCTTCCTTTTTGATGCCAGCTTTCATCGATATTGCGGCCTGTTCGCGCGGACGCATGCGCTCCCAGTCGCTGTAGCCGCCGACGTACTCGCGCCAGTTGCCGTCGCCTTCAGCGACGATGACCTGGGTCACGACATTGTCGAGAAAAGTGCGGTCATGGCTGACCAGAAATACCGTGCCCTCGTATTGCACCAGCAGCTCTTCCAACAGTTCCAGCGTATCGATATCCAGATCGTTGGTCGGTTCATCCAGCACTAGCGCGTTCGCTGGACGAGCAAATAGGCGCGCCAACAACAAGCGATTGCGCTCGCCGCCGGACAGGGTCTTGACTGGCGAGCGCGCGCGCTCCGGAGAAAACAGAAAGTCATTCAGATAAGACATGACATGCTTGCGCTGGCCGTTGACTTCCACCCATTCGCTACCGGGAGAAATGGTCTCGACCAGGGTCGCTTCTTCGTTGAGTTGGGCCCGCATCTGGTCAAAGTAGGCAATTTGCAAGCGCGTACCTTGGCGGACGGTGCCGGCGTCTGGTTTCTCCTGCCCTAAAATCATCTTGAGGAGTGTGGTCTTGCCTGCGCCATTGGGGCCGATCAGCCCGACCTTGTCGCCACGCAACAGGGTTGCGCTGAAGTCACGCACGATCACACGTTCGCCGTAGGCCTTGCGTACGTTTTCCAGCTCAGCCACGATCTTGCCGGAACGTTCGCCCGACGACACATCCAGCCGGACCTGCCCTTGTTGCTCACGGCGAGCGCTGCGGGCTTGGCGCAAGTCTTCCAGACGGCGCACGCGCCCTTCATCACGGGTACGCCTAGCCTGCACACCCTTGCGAATCCAGACTTCTTCTTGCGCCAGGAATTTGTCGAATTTGGCTTGTTCCACCGATTCGTTTTCCAGTTGTTCGGCCTTGCGCACCTGATAGGCGCTGAAATTACCAGGAAAGGAAACCAGACGCCCCCGATCAAGTTCAACAATGCGGGTTGCAACGTTATCAAGAAAACGGCGATCGTGAGTAATGAACAGTACGCTGCCCTGGTAATCGCGCAACAGGCCTTCAAGCCAGAGAATGGAAGTGAAATCCAGATGGTTAGTAGGCTCGTCCAGCAGCAGCACGTCCGGCACGCCCACCAGAGCCCGGGCCAGCGCTACCCTTTTACGCATGCCACCAGAAAGCGTCTCGATACGCGCATCTCTGTGGAGTTGAAGGCGGTCCAGCGTAGCCTCGACCCGGTTGTTCAGATTCCAGCCGTCGGCCGCGTCCAGTTGCATCTGGATCACTTGCATGCGTTCAAGCAGTGCATCATCATTGCCCTGGCCGAATTGACCGGTCAGGGTTTCATATTCAGCCAACAAAGCTGGCATCTCGCCTAGGCCTTCGGCCACGGTTTCGAAAATGGTGAGCGTTTCAGCCAGTTGTGGCTCCTGCTCCACATACGCGACTTTCAGGTTTTGCTGGCGCACCAGTTGACCGTCATCCAGTCGAACGCTGCCGGCGATGGTTTTAAGCAACGAGGATTTGCCCGTGCCATTGCGACCAATCAGGCCGACCCGTTCGCCGGCATCCAGTGCAAAATCGGCACGGTCGAGCAAAGCCGCATGACCGAACGCCAGTTGGGCGCCGGATAAAGAAATAACTGCCATAACAACCTAATCAAAAAGGGAAAATGCGCGCAGTTTTTGTGAAAACTGCTGCAATATGCCGCGCGAAATGCGCAAGCTCTCGGCTATAATCGCCCGCAGACGTTTGGTGCTTCATGTGCTTGAATGTTGATCGTGCAAGCGTCTCGCCGTAGTTCAATGGATAGAACGAGTGCCTCCTAAGCGCTAGATACAGGTTCGATTCCTGTCGGCGGGACCACCCCGCATTTTACGCCCTCTACATCCGAATGCTGAAAGCTTGTCCGGCAAGCTTCCGACTGCCTCCATCCCCTGCATTCCCTTCATGCTTTTCGACTGAGGAATAATCCATCCGCACAGCCACAAAAAGCATCTCTTTTGGCCCCACGGTTTAGGGGAAATCAACAAGTCCTTGCCTTGTGGCTTGTCTCACTGACAAAGTTGGGCAATATCCGGTGTAGGGTAAGATTTACTTGGTTTCTGGGCAGTGCAATGACAGATGCACTGCCGACGTCCTACGTATAGGTTACTTGCCCTTTTGTTTGCGCAATTATCAAAGGAGAATTACATGGGGCGACTTACCCGTTTTCTTTCGACACCGGTATGGATTGCCTGCTCTGTACTCTTAAGTGCATCCCCTATTTTGTCGTACGCTCAGGACCAGAATTTAGGCGAGACAATAGCCACCAAGGGTAACGGCAAGGGCGTGCTGGCCTGCGCCACCTGCCACGGCCCAACAGGTGAAGGCGTTGCAGCAGCAGGTTTTCCGCGACTAGCAGGATTGGGAGCGGGCTACATGGAAGAACAGCTCGACCACTTTGCTTCGGGCAAACGCAAAAATGCCATTATGATGCCGATCGTGAAACAAATGAGTGAGGTGGAACGCAAGGCAGTCAGTTTCTATTTCAGCGCCTTACCCAAACCCAAGGGCATATTCATTGAGCAAAAGGTGCCGATCACGACTAAGGACAGGGGTGCCTGGTTGGCAACGCGCGGGCAATGGGAAAACGACATTCCAGCTTGTGTGCAGTGCCACGGGCCGGGCGGAACTGGGGTTGGCAACGCGTTTCCTCCGTTGGCAGGTCAATCCAGCGCCTATATTGTGGCGCAGTTGCACGCCTTTAAAAGTGGCGAGCGTCCGGCAGGACCGCTGGAACTGATGGCGGTCATTGCCAAAAAAATGTCGGATGACGACATCAAGGCTGTTTCCGACCATTTTGGCGCCGTACCTGCCGTGTCGAAGCAAACTGAATCTGCCAAGGGGGACAAATGAAACCAAACTCCTTTCCATTGCCTGGCGTCCTGATGGCCGTTGCCCTCGCCTTTGCTCCGTTTGACAGCCACGCTGCCGACCCCAAGAGCAAAGCCGCCGACATGCCACCTGAACCGGCGGCCTCATCAGAGTCTCTCAGTCCCGCCAAGCCGGTTAAATTCACTCCACCGCCAGCGGATGGCATTCCTGACGATGAGTTTGGCCAGATGGTACGCAAGGGTGAGCAGATTTTCATGAACACCCAGCAAAACGCACGTCCCTTCGTGGGCAATACGCTGAACTGTGTCAATTGCCATATGGATGCGGGACGCAAAGCCAATGCCAGCCCGCTTTGGGGGGCGCTCATTTCTTATCCTGCATATCGCAGCAAGAATGACCACGTGAATACGTTTACCGAGCGTCTGCAGGGTTGTTTCGAGTACAGCATGGATGGCAAACCGCCTCCTGCCGGACACGAGGTGCTGGTCGCTCTGGAAACCTATGCTTACTGGATGTCAACAGGCGCGCCAGTGAGGGGGCAAGTGGTTGGACGCGGTTATCCGACCGTGCACAAGCCTGCGCAGCCAGGCGATTATGTCCGGGGCGAAAAAGTCTACCAACAGCAGTGCGCACTCTGCCATGGTGCAGAAGGGCAAGGCCAGTACAGCGAAGGCAAGACCATTTTCCCGCCGTTATGGGGAGTGAAATCCTTCAACTGGGGTGCTGGCATGCATGATCTGAAGAATGCATCCGGTTTTATCCAAACCAACATGCCCTTGGGCAAAGGCGGTACGCTGACAGATCAGGAGGCTTGGGATGTGGCGACATTTATGAACAGTCACGAGCGTCCGCAGGATCCGCGCTTTACTGGTTCTGTCGCTGAGACCCGCAAGAAATTCCATGATTCCCCCACTTCCCTTTATGGCAAGACTGTGAATGGTCATGTGCTGGGCGAGAAAAAATGAGGAAGAAGAGATGGCAATGTAAGGCGTCCTCTGTAAGCACTTACATATTCGTTGCCGGTTGAGTCATGTCCACAAAAATCGTAAGGGTAGTAACAAACTAGCTTAATAACAACTTATCAACTGGAATTAACTCTACTCTTATAATCATAGGCACGCTTTTCGACTGACGATTTAGTTAAATGGATCGTAGTCACAGTTTGATTGGGAATTTTCATTTATTTCAAGGAGGCTTTATGCACTGCAACAAAAAGATGTTGGCTAGCATTATCGTGGCAATCGCGGCCCTGAGCGCCTGCTCTACTCCCATGCAACAAAATGCACCTTCTTCAAACTCTCCGAGCTCAAATCAAGCGTATATCAATGGTTATGGCATTCTGGATTCGATTCAGGCAGTCAACACGCCTTCTAGTGGTAACGCCAATGTCGGCCTAGGGACCGTGGGCGGCGCAGTCGTAGGTGGCTTGCTGGGTAATCAGGTAGGTGGCGGAAGCGGCCGTGCTGTGGCTACGGCTGCGGGCGTAGTGGGCGGTGCCCTGGCTGGCAACCAGATGATCGACAAGAACCGCAACTCTGATTTGGCCACGGCTTATCAGGTCGGCGTTCGCATGGACAATGGCGGCTATCAGACTCTGACTCAGCCCGACGTCAGCAACCTGAGCATCGGGCA